>NZ_RJNY01000021.1:0-25597 GCF_003942795.1 Streptococcus mitis | reverse complement strand
AAATGTTACAAAATTATCAACAAGGTATGGGGATTTTCTTAACACACAAGAAAACAACGAATAGTGATAATGGAAAGATAGCAATTATTAGATTTAAATCCGATACTAATAATGATCATGATGCAATTAATCAACTAAGTACAGGTCAGTTAGCGGTTGTTTCACTAGCATTTACTCTTTCATTGAATACGATGTTTAAACTATCTGATAATTTGAATTTCTTAATGATAGATGATCCAGTTCAAGACATGGATGCTATGAATGTACTATCTTTTATTGAAATTTTACGTCATGGAATTATAGATAAGTATCAGATCATTTTATCAACTTATAGCGATTTTAATGCTTTGTTCATGGGTTATAAATTTGCAAATTCAAATTCGGAAGTAAATATAAAATATGAAAATGTTAGTGACTTGCACGGATAATATATAAACTTCTTATTCTTTGTCTTGTTTTCTCTGTGAATCTTTTAGACTATCCTAATAATCAATGTTAAGAAAGCTAATGTATATCTAATTGATTTACATAAGCCTTCTTTTTTGTTAAAATAATAAATAGAAAGAAGGTGAGAATATGTCAAAGACGAGCATGAGTATTCGTTTGGATAGTGAGGTTAAGGAGCAGGCCCAACAGGTTTTTAATCATTTAGGAATGGATATGACAACAGCTATCAATATTTTCCTTCGTCAGGCAATTCAATATCAGGGTTTGCCTTTTGATGTTAGGCTTGATGAGAATCGGAAATTGCTCCAAGTATTAACAGATTTAGACCAAAATCGTAATATGAGTCAGTCTTTTGAATCAGTCTCAGACTTGATGGAGGACTTGCGTGCTTAAGATTCGTTACCATAAACAGTTTAAAAAAGATTTTAAGTTGGCTATGAAGCGTGGGTTGAAGGCAGAATTATTAGAAGAAGTATTGAATTTTCTAGTTCAAGAAAAAGAACTTCCTGCTAGATACCGCGATCATCAATTAACGGCATCTAAGCATTTTCAAGGAGTTCGTGAGTGTCATATTCGGCCGGATTGGCTTTTGGTTTACAAAGTAGATAAGGACGAATTGATTTTAAACTTGCTGAGGACAGGAAGTCATAGTGATTTATTTTAAGGAGTTCAAGATGAAACTTAGGATTTTTGCGGAAGATAAGCCTGCTGAGAAGGTGTTTGAGTATCAATTAGACCTTGCTGATCAGACAATTCTTCTATCAACAGCACTCTTGTCAGGTGCCATTGCTTTAGCAGGATTATTCTCTGCTTTGAAAGAAAAATAAAAATAGAAAAGAGAAAACAACATGGTTTTACCAAATTTTAAAGAAAATCTAGAAAAATATGCGAAATTGTTGGTTGCGAACGGAATCAATGTGCAACCTGGTCACACTTTGGCTCTCTCTATCGATGTGGAGCAACGTGAGTTGGCGCATTTGATCGTCAAAGAAGCTTATGCTTTGGGTGCACATGAGGTGATCGTTCAGTGGACAGATGATGTCATCAACCGTGAGAAATTCCTCCACGCTCCGATAGAGCGCCTGGACAATGTGCCAGAATACAAGATTGCTGAGATGAACTATCTTTTAGAGAACAAAGCTAGCCGTCTTGGGGTTCGTTCTTCTGATCCAGGTGCCTTGAACGGTGTGGACGCTGACAAGCTTTCAGCTTCTGCTAAAGCGATGGGACTTGCCATGAAGCCAATGCGTATCGCAACTCAATCCAACAAGGTTAGCTGGACAGTGGCGGCCGCTGCTGGACTTGAGTGGGCTAAGAAAGTCTTTCCAAATGCTGCGAGCGATGAAGAAGCAGTTGATCTCCTTTGGGACCAAATCTTCAAAACTTGCCGTGTCTACGAAGCAAATCCCGTTAAGGCTTGGGAAGAACATGCAGCCATCCTCAAGAGCAAGGCAGATATGCTTAATAAGGAGCAATTTTCAGCCCTTCATTATACAGCACCAGGGACAGATTTGACACTTGGTTTGCCAAAGAACCACGTTTGGGAATCGGCTGGTGCTGTCAATGCACAGGGAGAAGGGTTCTTGCCAAATATGCCGACAGAGGAAGTCTTCACAGCGCCTGACTTCCGTCGTGCAGATGGCTATGTCACTTCTACAAAACCACTTAGCTATAACGGAAATATCATTGAGGGAATTAAAGTAACCTTTAAGAATGGAGAAATAGTAGATATCACTGCTGAGAAGGGTGATCAGGTCATGAAAGACCTTGTCTTTGAAAATGCGGGTGCGCGTGCCTTGGGTGAATGTGCCTTGGTGCCAGATCCAAGCCCAATTTCTCAGTCAGGTATTACCTTCTTCAACACCCTTTTCGATGAAAATGCCTCAAACCACTTGGCTATCGGTGCAGCATATGCAACTAGCGTCATCGGTGGAGCAGAGATGAGCGAAGAAGAGCTTGAAGCTGCAGGACTTAACCGTTCAGATGTTCACGTGGACTTTATGATTGGTTCGAATCTAATGGATATCGATGGTATCCGTGAGGATGGCACACGCGTACCACTCTTCCGTAATGGAGACTGGGCAAATTAAGGAGAAGCTATGATTGGAAGCATGTTTGTTGGCCTTTTAATCGGACTATTAGCTGGAGCTATCACCAATCGTGGAGAACGTATGGGATGCTTTGGGAAGATGTTTCTCGGTTGGATTGGTGCCTTTCTAGGACAATTACTCTTTGGTGCTTGGGGGCCAAGCTTAAACGGTACAGCCATTATTCCAGCAGTTCTCGGTGCCATGATTGTCTTAGCTATCTTCTGGGACAGAGGAAGTTAGCTTTCCGACTCTGAAAAGGAAAGGAGGTTGGTCACTTGGGCTAGCCTCCTTTTGAGTATGATATAATAGTTTTATGAGATTAGATAAATTTTTAGTTGCCTGCGCTGTGGGAAGCCGGACAGAGGTCAAAAACTTGCTCAAGTCTGGGCGCGTGACGGTAAATGGTAAAAAAGAAAAATCAGCAAAGCTGCAAATAAATGAAGAAAAAGATGAGATTCACTTTGATGGTCAAGTGCTAGAGTACGAGGAGTTTGTTTACTACATGATGAACAAGCCCCAAGGAGTCATTTCGGCGACTGAAGATCCCAAGCATANAACTGTTTTAGACTTGTTAGATGACTATGCTCGCGCCAAGGAAGTCTTTCCAGTGGGGCGCTTGGATATCGATACGCATGGTCTCCTACTTTTGACCAATGACGGCAAACTAGCTCATGCTCTTCTTTCACCTAAGCATCATGTGGATAAGACCTATCTGGCGCAAGTCAAGGGCATCATGAGCCAAGAAGACGTGGAGACATTTGCTAAGGGGATTCCGCTCAAGGACTTTACCTGCCAGCCGGCTAAGCTGGAGATTGTGTCGGTAGATTCAGTAAAGAATCAAAGTCTGGTTCGTGTGACCATTGCTGAAGGGAAGTTCCATCAAGTCAAGCGTATGGTGGCCTACTGTGGCAAGGAAGTGGTGGACCTACAACGTTTGACTATGGGAACTTTAGCCTTGGGCGAGAATTTAGAACGAGGAGAATGGCGTCGCCTGACCAAGGAGGAGTTAGAGGTTCTCCTTGCGAGTATTGTTTAATTTGATTTACGCTAGAAAAGGTGAGGAGAATGTCCTTGCCTTTTTAAGTTTTTCAGTTGCTTCCTTTGTGAAAAGAGTTATAATAGACAGTAGAATAAAAGGAGGAATCTATGAACGCGATTCAAGAATCATTTACGGATCAACTATTTGCCAACTATGAAGCAAATGTAAAATACCAAGCTATCGAAAATGCTGCTAGCCATAACGGAATTTTTGCAGCCCTAGAACGTCGTCAAAGCCATGTTGACAACACACCTGTTTTCTCATTGGATTTGACCAAGGACAAGGTGACCAATCAGAAGGCCTCTGGTCGTTGCTGGATGTTTGCGGCCCTTAACACCTTCCGTCATAAACTCATCTCTCAGTATAAATTGGAGAACTTTGAGTTGTCCCAGGCTCACACCTTCTTCTGGGACAAGTATGAGAAATCAAACTGGTTCTTGGAACAAGTCATTGCGACTGCAGACCAAGACTTGACGAGCCGCAAGGTTAGCTTCCTACTCCAAACTCCACAACAAGACGGTGGACAGTGGGATATGGTCGTGGCCCTCTTTGAGAAATACGGTGTCGTTCCTAAGTCTGTTTATCCTGAGTCTGTTTCATCTAGCAGCAGCCGTGAGCTCAATGCCATCCTTAACAAATTGCTTCGCCAAGATGCTCAAATCTTGCGTGACTTGCTCGCTTCTGGTGCAGACCAAGCGACTGTTCAAGCTAAGAAAGAAGACCTCTTGCAAGAAATCTTTAACTTCCTTGCTATGTCACTAGGTCTTCCACCACGTAAATTTGACTTTGCTTATCGCGATAAGGATGATAACTACCAAAGCGAAAAGGGTATCACACCACAAGAGTTTTACAAGAAATATGTCAATCTTCCTCTAGAAGACTATGTTTCTGTTATCAATGCTCCAACTGCTGACAAGCCTTACGGCAAATCTTACACAGTTGAGATGTTGGGAAATGTGGTTGGTAGCCGTGCAGTTCGCTACATCAACGTTCCTATGGAGCGCTTGAAAGAATTGGCGATTGCCCAAATGCAAACAGGTGAGACTGTTTGGTTTGGTTCAGATGTCGGCCAGCTTAGCAACCGCAAAGCTGGAATCCTTGCGACAGATGTTTATGACTTTGAATCAAGTATGGATATTCAACTCACTCAAGACAAGGCTGGACGTTTGGACTACAGCGAAAGCTTGATGACTCACGCCATGGTCTTGACAGGTGTGGACTTGGACGAAAATGGCAAGTCAACCAAGTGGAAGGTTGAAAACTCTTGGGGAGATAAGGTTGGTACAGATGGGTACTTTGTTGCCTCAGACGCTTGGATGGACGAATACACATACCAAATCGTTGTTCGTAAAGAATTATTAACAGTAGAAGAACGAGCTGCTTATGAAGCAGAACCAATCGTGTTAGCACCATGGGATCCAATGGGTGCCTTGGCAGAATAAAGCATAAAGAAAAGAGGTTAGGGAAATCCTAGCTTCTTTTTTTAGTCCTTCTTAAAGTGGGGATAAATGATGCTTGCCAAGGGAGTTCTTCTTATTTTGAGTCTTTAAGTGACAGAGAAAAAGATATGTGTTACTATAGTAGTACAAAAGGATATTGGAGTAGAAATGAAGTATTTAAGCAGTCAAGACATCAAGGATCGTCAACGAAATATCAGCGACATTAAACCCTATAAAACAACCAAGGAAATCGTCGTTTCAAATATCTTTACCTTCTTTAATGCCATGAACTTGGCTCTGGCAGTTCTGGTAGCCACAACCTTGCGATTTGAAAATATGCTCTTTTTAGGTGTGATTGCTATTAATACAGCCATTGGGATTTTCCAAGAAGTGCGTTCAAAAAATGCCTTGGAAAAGCTAAGTTTGCTTGGTAAAAGTAAGTACAAAGTCAATCGAGATGGTCAAACGATTGAGATTGATCCAGAGGACATCGTTCTGGGTGAGTATCTGCATCTTAATCTGGGTGATCAGGTGCCTGTCGATGCAGAAGTCCTTGAAGGGAATATTGAAGTGGATGAGTCCTTGCTGACAGGTGAGAGTGATTCGGTCTTTAAAACTGTTGGTGACCAGCTGATGAGCGGAAGCAATGTCGTTAGCGGCACGTGTCTAGTCACGGCGACGGCTGTGGGTCCAGATAGTTATATCAATAAACTCGCAAAATCCAGCAAGGAATTCAAAAAATATCCTTCTCAACTGCGCGATTACATGGATAAGATTTTAAAAATCGTCTCTATCTTGCTGGTTCCAGTTGCGATTCTGCTTTATGTCAGAGGTTTTAGTCTAGGGCGGACTTATGTTGAGATTGTCTTGGGAAGTTCTGGTGCCCTGGTCGGCATGATTCCGGAGGGGTTGATTCTCCTGGTCAGTGTATCCCTTGCGGTAGCGGCCATGAAGCTGGCTAAAAAGAAGGTTCTGGTACAGGAGCTATACTGTGTGGAGACCTTGGCGCGTGTAGATGTTCTTTGTTTTGATAAGACGGGAACTATCACGACGGGGAATATGAAGGTCCAAGAAATGGATGCTAATGTGTCAGAGAAACTATCTTCTTATCTGGCTTATTTCGAGGATGAAAATGCAACTTCCCGAGCTCTGAAGACTTACTTAACCTGTGAGAAAAAGTGGGAAGTTCAAGAAGTCGGTGCCTTTTCAAGTAAAAACAAGTATTCCTTTGTCCAAGTAAAAGAGGGTGGGACCTATTTCTTCGGAGCCTATGAGTTTCTGGGCTTTACCCAGCCGATGGATGCCTACTATGAGCATCTGAAACAGCAAGGTTTTCGAATCTTAACACTCGCTCATAGCAAGGACCAGATTACGAGTCCAGCTAATATGGAACTACTAGGCCACGTCGTTTTGTCAGATGAGATTAAGGACAATACCAAGGAAACCTTTGACTATTTCGAATCTCAAGGTGTTGAAGTGAAGATCATCAGCGGTGATAATCATGTGGCTGTATATGGGGTGGCTCGTAAGGCAGGATTTAAGGAAGAAGCGCGAGCTATTGATATGACCAAGGTGAGCGATGATGACTTTGAAAGAGTGGTCTTGGAACACGAAATATTTGGACGTGTGACACCTGAACAGAAGCAAAAGATGGTATCTATTTTGCAAAATGCTGGTAAAACAGTTGCCATGAGTGGTGATGGAGTCAATGATGTTCTGGCTCTCAAGAAAGCAGATATTAGTTTTGCCATGAAGGGGGCTACTAGCGCAGCTAAAAGTGTCTCCAATATTGTTTTTCTCACTGATGACTTTGCAGTATTTTATGATATCTTGATGGAAGGACGCCGGGTCATCAATAACATCCAAAAGGTAGCCTCTCTCTTTCTAACAAAGACCTTCTTCTCCATCGTGTTTGCCATTTTGAGTGTGGTATTTGGTTTGGAATTTGCCTTTATCCCTATTCAGTTTACAATCATTTCAGCCATTACGATTGGGATTCCATCTTTCTTCCTAACTTTTGAGTCCAATAAAGAAAAGGTCAGCACACATTTTATGCGAGATATTTTGACCAATGCTGCTATTGGTGGTGGCATTCTAGTCGCTAGTGTACTCTTGACAAACTTCTTTATCACTGTCCAAGGTCAGGTCAAATTTATTTGCTTCCTCCTTGCTTTGATCAATGGTCTGTGTCTAGTTTCCAAGGTCAGCATTCCCTTTAATCGATACAAACTAGTCTTGCTCGTACTTTTGAGCCTTGCCGCCCTTGTAGGAGTGCTTGCCAACACCTTTATCTTGCGAGGAACTTTTGTACCTCTAGAAACCAGCCAAGTCGTCTATGTAGCCATCCTAGCAGTGGTGATTGGAGGCTTGCATTATCTGACTAGAAGAAAAAATTGATACACAAAAAGAATCAGGTTTATTACCTGATTCTTTTTTATCTATATTCTCGATGGCTTGGATTACATGATACCGAAGAAACGAGCTGCAATACCTACTGCAAAGAGAGCAAGGATGATTGCGATTGGTGATACCTTTTTCTTAAGCAACCACATGCAGAGGAAAGTAAGGAGAAGTCCCATCAATCCTGGGATCAATGAGTTCAACTGACCTTGAAGTGTTTGAGGTTGAACGCTATCCAAACTCAAACCACTAAGAGCCTGACCAAGAATTCCCTTCAATTCTCCACCTGTTACAGGCCCTTCTGGGAAGTTGATGTAGGCACCTTCAGCCAATTGTTTACCAGGAAGGTTAACAGTAAAGTTGATAGATACCCAACGTTGTACAAGAACGGCAAGGATGAACATACCAAGGATAGATGCTCCTTTGGTGATATCTTTCAAGATACCACCAGACATGTCTTTAGTGATTTCAGATCCAGCTTTGTAACCGAACTCTTGTGTATACCATAGGAAGGCCATACGGATAGCATTCCATCCAAAGAAGAAGAGAAGGGGACCAACAATGTTACCAGATGCAGCAAGTGATGCACCAAGGGCTCCAAGGATAGGACGAACTGTAAACCAGAATACTGGGTCACCGATACCAGCAAGAGGTCCCATCATACCGATTTTAACCCCTTGGATAGCCGCGTCGTCGATTTCAACACCATTAGCGCGCTCTTCTTCAAGTGCAAGAGTAACCCCCATGATTGGAGCAGCGACGTATGGGTGAGTGTTGAAGAACTCAAGGTGACGCTCAAGAGCAGCCGCTTGGTCTTCTTTTTTAGTGTACAATTTTTTGATAGCTGGGATCAAAGAGTAAGCCCAACCCAAGTTTTGCATACGTTCGTAGTTCCAAGAACCTTGAAGGAATTGTGAACGCCACCAAACTTTTTGACGATCTGATTTTGATAATTGAATTTTTTCAGCCATGATTGTTCCCCTTTCTAGTAGTCTTCTAGGATATCACCGATTGGGTCGTTAGAAGTCGCAGCTCCGCCGCCACCGTTACCACCTTGTTTTGTAAGGTTAAGGTAGATGAAGGCAAGGGCAACACCGATGACACCAAGGGCAATCAAAGTCAATTGAGAGATTGCTGCAAGAGCAAAACCGATAGCGAAGAATGGCCATACTTCACGAGTTGCCATCATGTTGATAACCATAGCGTAACCAACGGCAACGACCATAGCACCACCTACAGCCATACCACCATTCAACCATTCTGGCATTAGGCCAAGAGCGTCTTGAACAGCAGAAGCAGGGATAGCGATAAGGAAGGCTGCAGGGATAGCGATACGAAGACCTTGAAGAACAAGGGCAAAGTAGTGAGCGCGTTCAACAGCCGCAATATTTCCTTCTTTTGCAGCTGCGTCAGCTGAGTGAACCAAGGCAACTGAGATTGTACGAACAATCATTGTCAAGAAAAGTCCAGCTACGGCAAGAGGGATAGCTGTGGCTGTTGCGACGGCGATACCTTCAGTAGTAAAGTTACCACCTTTGATCAAGATGATCGCTGCGGCAACAGATGCAAGAGCAGCGTCAGGAGCTACGGCAGCTCCGATGTTAGCCCAACCAAGGGCGATCATTTGAAGAGATCCACCAAGCATAACACCTGCTTCGAGGTTACCTGTTACAAGTCCGATAAGGGTACATGCGACGATTGGTTGATGGAATTGGAATTGGTCGAGGATACCTTCAAGACCTGCAAGGAAGGCAACAACTACAACCAAGATAGCAGAAATGATTGAAATATCTGACATGGTTTTATTCCTTTTCTATTTAGTTTTAATAAAGTATTTAATCCTGTTTTCAAAAATGATAAAACAGATTAAAATTATTGGACGTTTGCTTTCTTAATCAAGTCAAACAAATCTTTTTTCGTGTCGTTTGGTACTTTACGTACATCAAATTCAACACCGAGGTCACGCATTTTTTCAAATGTTGCAACATCATCTTTGTCCATAGACAAAACGTTGTTAATCATTGTTTTACCTGTTGAGTGGGCCATAGAACCAACGTTAAGGGTCTTGATTGGCACGCCACCTTCGATGGCACGAAGGGCATCTTGAGGTGTTTCAAACAAGATAAGAGCATGTGTGTTACCAAAACGAGGATCTTTTGCAACCTCAATCAATTTTTTGATTGGGACAACGTTGGCTTTTACTCCGTTAGGAGCTGCTTGTTTGATCAATTCTTTACGCAATTCGTCGTTTGCAACGTTATCTGAAGCAACGATGATACGATCTGCTTTTGAATCTGGTGTCCAAGCAGTTGCGACTTGTCCGTGAAGAAGACGTGTGTCAAGACGCGCAAGATTGATTTTCAATTTACCGTCTCCGATAACAGTTCCTTCTGGAATAGCAGCTTGGGCAACTGGAGCAGCCGCAGCACTAGCCCCTTCCTCAACTGGATTGAGCTCTTCTGGAAGAGCCTTGATGCCATCTTTGGCTTCTTTAATGATATTCGCAGCGACTTTATCCACACCTGCAGTAGCGTCCATAAGGCGCTCAGTGTAGGCTTGGATCAACATCGGCAAGTTAAGCCCTGTGATGATGGCAAACTTACGCTCAGGATTTTCTCCCATCACGCGGCTAGCTTGGTTGAACGGAGATCCACTCCAAAGGTCAGCCAATACTAGAACCTCATCTTCTGCGTCAAATGCAGCCACAGCGTTGTTGAATTTAGCGTAAAGGTCATCTGGACCTTCATTTGGCATAAAGGTTACAACTTGAACCTTTTCTTGTTCACCAAAGATCATAGATCCTGACTGATGAATACCCGCAGCAAATTCGCCGTGGCTCGCAATAATGATTCCGATACTCATTATTGTCATTCCTCCTTTTAAAATGTTTGACTTATAGGTTTCCTAAAAAACCTCAGACGTACCTAGTATAAATCGTTTTCATATAAAAATCAACTACTTTTTCGAAAATTGTAAAAGTTTTCAATGAAAATAGGCTTACAAAATGTTAATATATAAATAATTTCAAAAAATATATGAAAATTGCAATAGAAAATTTAATATAAAAATACTGAAAATGAGTGACCTTCATGAAAATAGAATGAAATAAAAAGGAAAGATTGCTATTCTGCAATCTTTCCTTTTTATAGGAATAAATTTTGTAAAGCGTGGGCAACTCCGTCTTCTTCGTTTGTCAGAGGAAGCTGTTCGTCTGCATATGGAAGGAGAGCAGGATTGGCGTTTTTCATAGCATATCCCTTGCCTGCAAATGCTAACATTTCCGTATCGTTATGCTCATCACCAAAGGCGATTAAGTCTTTTTTATCACGATTCATAACATTGAGCAAGTACTCTAGAGCAAAGGCTTTGTTTACCCCCTTGGGTGTACATTCGAGGATGTTGAGAGGGCCACCCCAGGTATTGATAGCTAGTTGATGCTGATAAAAACGATTCATCTCGTCCGCTAGAGCGTATTTGTCCTCAACCCTTGTTTGCAAGAGAATGCAGTTAGGATTCTTGGTTACTCGTTCGGGTTTGAATTGATTTTCCGGTTGGAAGTTCTCTACGCCAAATAGTTTAGGGTCCGCAATTTCTTCATTCGGAGCTGTAATGTAAAATTTCTTACGGTATTCTCCTGCAATAAAGTCGGCCTGAATATCCTCTTTACGTTTGACCATATCTAGGAGATATTTTTTGTCCAAGGTTAAGCATCTTTCGTGCTCCCAAGCCTGTCCTGGTAGATGGGTGAGGGAACCATTAAAGTTAATCATAGGAGTATGTAGCTCTAGTTCGCGGTAGAAGTCTTTTGCCATGCGATACGGGCGCCCCGTCGTGATGATGACATGGTGTCCTTTTTCTGAAATTTTTTTGATTGTCTCTTTGGTAAAATCGGAGAGCTTGCTTTCGCTATTCAGCAGGGTTCCGTCCAAATCGACTGCGATAATTTTTTTAGTCATATAAACCTTCCTAGTCGTTTCCAGATAAGATGTCTACTATTATATCAAAAAGAAAGAAGAAAAGCAGACTCGAGATAAAAAACAAAAATTGTTCCAATTTGGTAAATAAACCAAATAAACATATTGAAAAGGTGAATGATAAGTGGTATAATAATAATATTGTTCGTAAAAAAACAAAAGGAGATTCATAATGGATAAACTATTTAAACTAAAAGAGAACGGGACGGACGTTCGTACGGAGGTTCTCGCTGGTTTAACAACTTTCTTTGCAATGAGTTACATTCTCTTTGTGAACCCACAAATGCTTGCGCAGACAGGGATGCCTGCTCAAGGTGTTTTCCTAGCAACAATTATTGGTGCAGTAGCTGGTACCCTGATGATGGCCTTCTATGCGAACCTGCCATACGCTCAAGCACCAGGTATGGGACTCAATGCCTTCTTTACCTTTACAGTCGTATTTGGACTTGGTTATTCATGGCAAGAGGCCTTGGCTATGGTCTTTATCTGTGGAATTATTTCACTAATCATTACCTTAACAAATGTTCGTAAAATGATTATTGAATCCATTCCCAATGCGCTTCGTTCGGCTATTTCAGCAGGTATCGGTGTCTTCCTTGCCTATGTAGGGATTAAGAATGCTGGTCTTTTGAAATTCTCTATTGATCCAGGAAGTTATACAGTTGCTGGTGAGGGTGCTGATAAGGCCCAAGCAGCCATTACAGCAAACTCTTCAGCAGTTCCAGGTCTGGTTAGCTTTAATAATCCAGCTGTTTTAGTAGCTATTGCAGGTTTGGCGATTACGATTTTCTTTGTTATTAAGGGTATCAAGGGAGGAATTATTCTTTCTATCCTAACAACGACAGTTCTTGCTATCGCTGTTGGTTTGGTTGATATATCAAGCATTGATTTTTCTAATAACCATGTGGGTGCAGCCTTTGAAGATTTGAAGACAATCTTTGGTGCAGCACTTGGCTCACAAGGATTGGGTGCTTTAATCTCAGACACTGCTCGTCTACCGGAAACACTTATGGCTATTCTGGCCTTCTCGTTGACAGATATTTTTGACACAATTGGTACCTTGATTGGTACAGGTGAAAAAGTCGGTATCGTAGCGACAAATGGTGAAAATCACCAATCAGATAAGTTGGATAAGGCTCTTTACTCTGACTTGATTGGTACTTCAATTGGTGCTATCGCAGGTACTTCAAACGTAACGACTTATGTTGAGTCTGCTGCTGGTATTGGTGCAGGTGGACGTACTGGATTAACTGCCTTGGTGGTTGCGGTTTGTTTTGCAATTTCAAGTTTCTTTAGTCCACTTTTGGCAATTGTTCCATCAGCTGCAACAGCTCCAATTTTGATCATCGTCGGAATCATGATGCTTTCTAACTTGAAAAATATCCCTTGGGATGATATGGCTGAAGCGGTTCCTGCCTTCTTCACATCTATCTTTATGGGATTCAGCTACTCTATCACACAAGGGATTGCTGTTGGTTTCTTGACATATACCTTGACAAAAGTTATCAAAGGTCAAGCCAAGGATGTGCACGTGATGATTTGGATTTTGGATGCCTTGTTTATCCTTAACTATATCAGTATGGCGCTATAAATGGTATAATAGTAGAAAAGGGGTTATCCCCCTTTTACTATAAGGAGGTATATCATGAAAGAAAAGACGATCTGGCGAGAGGTTTGGGACAGAGGGATGTGGATCCTCATCCTTTTAGCAGCTTTTGTCCTATCACAATTTCCTTTAGGGTTATCCGCTTGGTTGACTTCTAAACAATTTCCGCTTTTGCAGTCAGGACTCTTAGTTGGTGCTTTGTCTATTGTCGTTTTGGTAGTATTCATCATTGGTGCGCGGAAAACAAAGCTTGCTACCTTTGATCTATCCTTTTTTAAGGCTAAGGACCTAGCTCGCTTGGTATTGAGCTATCTAGTAATCTTTGCTACTAATTTGTTGGGCTCAGCTTTGCTTCGCATGATGAATGAAACAACGACGAGTAATCAATCAACGCTGAATGGTTTGGTTCAGAATAGTTCCTTGATTTCTACCTTCTTCTTGATTGTATTGGTTGCGCCGATTTGTGAAGAAATTTTGTGTCGTGGAATTATTCCAAAAAAGATCTTCCGTGGAAAAGAAAAACTTGGTTTTGTTGTTGGTGCAATCGTCTTTGCCTTGCTCCATATGCCAACCAATTTACCTTCTGTGATTATTTATGGAGGAATGTCAACGGTTTTGACTTGGACAGCCTATAAGACTGAGCGCTTGGAGATGTCCATTTTGCTTCATATGATTCTCAATGGTATTGCATTTTGTTTGTTGGCCTTATTGGTATTGATTAGTAGAAATCTAGGTCTATCATTCTAAACCATTGACCTACTTGGAAAAGATGAATACTAACGTGTCCATCTTTTTTCTTTTTATGGTAAAATAGAGGGATAATATGGTAGAGAACCTTAAGGAAGTGACCGTTATGTCCAATAAAGTCAACCACGTAAAAACAGCCATTTGTGGCATTATCAATGTAACCCCAGATTCTTTTTCAGATGGTGGTCAATTTTTTGCTCTTGACCAAGCGCTCCAGCAAGCTCGTAAATTGATAGCTGAAGGAGCGAGCATGCTAGATATCGGTGGGGAATCGACTCGCCCGGGTAGTAGCTATGTTGAGATAGAAGAGGAAATCCAGCGTGTTGTTCCAGTGATCAAAGCGATTCGTGAGGAAAGTGATGTCCTCATTTCCGTCGATACATGGAAAAGTCAGGTGGCAGAAGCTGCCTTGGCTGCTGGTGCCAATCTGGTAAATGACATTACGGGTCTCATGGGAGATGAGAAAATGGCGGATGTGGTTGCTAAGGTTGGTGCGAAAGTAGTCATCATGTTTAATCCAGTCATGGCGCGACCTCAGCACCCTAGTTCGCTCATATTTCCTCATTTTGGTTTTGGGCAAGCTTTTACAGAGGAAGAGTTAGCTGACTTTGAAAAAATGCCAATTGAAGACTTGATGGAGGCTTTCTTTGAACGAGCACTAGTGAGAGCGAATCAAGCTGGTATTGCACAAGAAAATATCATGTTGGATCCAGGAATTGGCTTTGGTCTGACCAAGAAAGAAAATCTCCTTCTTCTACGTGATCTGGATAAACTACACCAGCAAGGCTATCCAATTTTTCTTGGAGTTTCGCGTAAGCGATTTGTCATCAATATCCTAGAAGAAAATGGTTTTGAAGTCAATCCTGAGACGGAAGTCGGTTTCCGCAATCGGGACACAGCTTCGGCTCATGTAACCAGTATCGCTGCGAGACAGGGTGTGGAAGTAGTGCGCGTGCATGACGCAGCCAGTCATAGGATGGCGGTTGAAATTGCGTCAGCCATTCGTTTGGCAGATGATGCGGAAAATCTAGATTTAAAACAATATAAGTAAGATGAACGAAATTCAAAACAATCAATGGATTGCCCACTACCGGACCGACCAACCGCATTTCGGTTTGGAACGAATGGTAGAACTCCTAGCTTTACGAGGCAATCCCCATCTCAAACTTAAGGTCATCCATATTGGAGGGACCAATGGCAAGGGGTCTACCATTGCTTTTTTGAAAAAGATGCTGGAAAAGCTAGGTCTAAGAGTTGGTGTGTTCAGCTCGCCCTATCTCATTCATTATACAGACCAGATTAGCATCAATGGGGAATCCATTCCAGAAGCGAGGCTGGAGGCCCTCATGGCAGAATATCAGTCTTTGCTTGAGGGGGAGAGGAGCGTTGCATTACAAGGAACGACTGAGTTTGAGATTATCACAGCCCTTGCCTATGATTACTTTGCCTCAGAACAAGTAGATGTGGCTATCGTGGAAGTCGGCATGGGTGGTCTTTTGGATAGTACTAATGTCTGCCAGCCAATTTTAACAGGAATTACGACCATTGGACTGGATCATGTGGCCCTACTTGGTGACAGCTTGGAAGCCATAGCAGAGCAGAAGGCTGGTATTATCAAACAAGGTATTCCATTAGTGACAGGTCATATTGTTCCTGAAGCCTTGGCTGTGATTGACTACATTGCAGAAGCTAAAAATGCGCCTAGACTTGCCTATGGGAAAGATTATCAGGTTCGTCATCAAGAAAGTGTGGTAACAGGCGAAATCTTTGATTATACCAGTTCTGTCAGACAAGGTCGCTTTCAGACTGGTTTGCTTGGTTTGCACCAGATAGAAAATGCAGGGATGGCGCTTGCCCTCCTAGACACTTATTGCCAGGAGACTGGGCGGGAGTTGGCAAGTAATGCCTTGGTTGCTCAAACTTTGAAAGAAACCAGATGGCCAGGGCGTTTGGAGGTCTTGTCTAGCGACCCATTGTTGCTTTTGGATGGGGCCCACAATCCTCATGCTATCAAGGCCTTGTTGGCAACCTTGCAAGAACGCTTTGCGGATTATCATAAGGAAATCCTCTTTACCTGCATCAAAACCAAGGCCTTGGACGATATGCTGGATTTGCTAGGGGAAATGCCAGATACCGAGCTTACCTTGACACATTTTGATGATAGTCGGGCAACTGATGAAAACGTGCTGAAAGAGACAGCAAAGTCTAGAAATCTCAATTACCAAAGTTGGCAGGATTTTCTAGAACAGAAATTGACAGATAAAAATGAAGAGAAACAAACAGTTAGGATTGTCACGGGTTCCTTGTATTTCTTGAGCCAAGTGAGAGCCTATCTGATGGAGAGGAAGAACGAGAATGGATACACAAAAGATTGAAACGGCTGTAAAAATGATTATCGAGGCTGTTGGTGAGGACGCTAACCGCGAGGGCTTGCAGGAAACACCTGCTCGTGTAGCCCGTATGTACCAAGAGATTTTTTCAGGTCTTGGACAAACTGCTGAGGAACACCTGTCAAAATCCTTTGAGATTATCGACGATAATATGGTAGTGGAAAAGGATATTTTTTTCCACACCATGTGTGAGCACCACTTCTTGCCCTTTTATGGGAGAGCGCACATTGCCTACATTCCAGATGGCCGTGTGGCAGGCTTGTCCAAGCTAGCCCGTACGGTTGAAGTTTATTCTAAAAAACCACAGATTCAAGAACGGTTGAATATTGAAGTGGCCGATGCCTTGATGGACTATCTGGGGGCTAAGGGAGCCTTTGTTGTTATTGAAGCAGAACATATGTGTATGAGCATGCGTGGTGTCAGAAAACCAGGCACTGCAACCTTGACGACAGTAGCGCGTGGTTTGTTTGAAACAGATAAGGACCTCAGAGATCAGGCTTATCGTCTAATGGGACTATAATACTCTTCGAAAATCAAATTCAAACCACGTCAGCTTCACCTTGCCGTACTCAAGTACAGCCTGCGGCTAGCTTCCTAGTTTGCACTTTGATTTTCATTGAGTATAAAAAGAATCCGCTTCATGCGGATTTTTCTAGAAAGGACTAGTTATGGATCAACTGCAGATTAAAGATTTGGAAATTTTTGCCTATCATGGTCTTTTTCCTAGTGAGAAGGAATTGGGGCAGAAGTTTGTTATTTCCGCAAGCTTATCCTATGATATGACTAAGGCAGCGACTGAGTTAGATTTAGCTTCTTCTGTCCATTACGGAGAACTGTGTCAGCAGTGGACGACTTGGTTTCAGGAAAGCACTGAGGACTTGATTGAAACGGTAGCTTACAAACTAGTTGAACGTACCTTTGAGACCTATCCTCTTGTCCAAGAGATTGAGTTGGAACTAAAAAAACCTTGGGCGCCAGTTCATTTACCGTTGGATACCTGCTCGGTGACCATTCACCGTCGTAAGCAACGGGCCTTTATCGCTCTAGGAAGCAATATGGGGGACAAGCAAGCAAACTTGGAACAAGCCATTGACAAACTGCGAGCTCGAGGTATCCATATTCTCAAAGAGTCCAGTATCTTGACGACGGAACCTTGGGGTGGTGTGGAACAGGATAGTTTTGCCAATCAGGTGATTGAAGTAGAAACCTGGCTACCAGCACCAGTCTTGTTAGAAACATTATTAGTCATTGAGTCAGAAATGGGACGAGTGAGAGAAGTGCATTGGGGGCCTCGTTTGATTGATTTGGACTTGCTCTTTGTGGAGGACCAGGTCATTTACACAGACGACCTCATCTTGCCTCATCCTTATCTAGCAGAACGCCTCTTTGTTCTTGAACCGTTAGTGGAAATAGCTCCCCATTTTATCCATCCAATCTTAAAACAACCAATTCGATACTTGGTTGACCAGTTGGAGCAAGGAAATGCCTAAGCTTTCCGAGACCTACAGCAAGTGGAAGAGTATCGGGGAGGGACTACTTGCTATTGTTTTAGGGCTTCTCTTGATTCGTTTTGGACAAGTTATTCCGCGAATGGGGTACCAGTTGCTGATGGGCTACTTTTCCTTGTCAGCAGTTTGGCACTTGTTGACTCGCTGGTTTCAAGATAAAAAACGTCGGGAAAATATCTTTGTAACTCTGGCCAAGCTGGTGGTTGCGGCTCTGGTGTTTGACTCTATCATCTTGCAAGACCTTGCCCTCTATCTCCTGGTTTTTATCATTGCGAGCTACCAGCTGTTTACGGGTGGCATTAGTCTTGTGACCTGGTCTCTCTATCGAAAAAATGCCATTCATCCTCGGCTCCATCATCTCTTCGATGCTGTATGGATGATAGGATTCGGTCTTTATAGCATCTCTCCTTTTCACGATGCAGCGAATTTTGAATTGCTCTTGCTTGGATTTTACTTGCTCATGCTAGGGGCTAGTAGCCTTCGGGATGGTTTCTTTTTTGAAAAGATAGAAAATAATCCCAAGCTAAAACGACGAATGCGAATGACCTTGCCGATCTTTGTGACGGCTCTGATTCCTATCAGCACCTTGCGAAAACTAAATGAGTGGCTGGCAAATAATGAAAGCCAAGAAGGGGAAGTTCATTCAGAAAGAAAAAACGACCAGACAGTTGATCTGGAAATTTTTATCCATACATCTGAAACCTCTTTCTTCCTCGCCATGGGACATGTGGATATTTGTTATCAGGGGAAGGTTATTTCCTATGGTTCGTATGATCCTCACTCGGAGCGTTTATTCGGCATGGTTGGAGACGGTGTTTTGTTTAAAGCCAATCGGGAAAAATACATCGAGCTCTGTAAGAGGGAAAGCCAGAAGACCTTGTTTGCTTATGGTCTGAGTTTGACGGATCAACAGAAAGCTGCTATCCAAGCGCGTTTAGCGGAGATAGAAGACCTGTTAATTCCTTGGGAGCCGAGCTCTCAGTTGATGAAAAGAAGAGAGGGAGAGGTCAAGCATACCTACTCCTACCAACTGAAAGAGGAAGCGGATGCGACCCTTTATAAATTCAGCTCATCCAAGTTTAAGACCTACTTTGTTCTCAGTACCAATTGTGTTTTGCTGGCAGACTCTATCGTAGGAAAAGCTGGGACTGATATATTGAGTCCCCAAGGTTTCATTGTGCCAGGGACTTATCAGGATTACCTTGACTTAGAGTATACAAAACCAAACGGTCTGGTTGTCAGTCGTTCTATTTATTAGAAAAAGAAAACTCTAGTTCCTCAGCAGTTTGCTCTGAGAAGCTAGAGTTTTTAAAATAGGTCATTTTCTTCTGGAAGGAGGATGGTTTCTCTGCCGTCCAAGTCTAAAATAAGGACCCTAGGAGGGTAAAGCGGATCGAAAGGATGACTGAAATCAAAATCGATGCTAGTCGGAAGGTGCTGGCTAGAAAAATGGAAGGTGATGGTCCCCTTATTGTTGAGCAGTTGAAACTCAAGCTCTTCTTCTAATTCAAAGACATTTTTCAGGAAATGATCGATAATATACCATAAAGAGTCAATGACATCGTCAGGCAGGCTGGTCACAACACCAAAACTAGCAGAACGTCTCTGAGTATTTGTAAAAGCCATAAGAGTTCCCCTCCCCCTTTTATTTTTCCTTATCATACAGCAAAATATCTCAAAAATCAAGAAATCGTACTCGCCTTTTCAAAATGAGAATGAAGAATGAAATTTTTTCAAAGTTTCTCCTAAAAATACTTGAAAGTGTTTACAATAAGTGATAAAATGGGGTAAGTAGATGCGTGAAAGCGAAATTTTCATTATAGAAAGGAAACGGAATGAACACAGATGATACAGTAACGATTTATGACGTTGCCCGTGAAGCAGGAGTTTCAATGGCAACGGTTAGCCGTGTCGTTAATGGCAACAAGAATGTTAAAGAGAACACTCGAAAAAAAGTCCTAGAAGTGATTGATCGCTTGGACTATCGTCCAAATGCGGTAGCACGTGGTTTGGCTAGCAAGAAAACAACGACAGTCGGAGTTGTGATTCCTAACATTACCAATGGTTATTTCTCAACGCTTGCTAAGGGAATTGACGACATTGCTGAAATGTACAAGTATAACATTGTCCTAGCAAATAGTGATGAGGATGATGAAAAGGAAGTTTCAGTGGTTAACACTCTCTTTTCAAAACAAGTCGATGGGATTATCTTTATGGGCTATCACTTGACTGAAAAGATTCGTTCAGAATTCTCTCGTTCACGGACACCGGTTGTTCTTGCCGGTACTGTGGATGTAGAACACCAACTTCCAAGTGTGAATATTGACTACAAACAAGCAACGATTGATGCCGTGAGCTACCTTCTCAAAGAAAACGAGAAAATTGCTTTTGTGAGTGGACCACTCGTCGATGATATCAATGGCAAGGTTCGTTTGATTGGTTACAAGGAAGCCTTGAAAAAAGCTGGACATTCTTATAGCGAGGGATTGGTCTTTGAATCAAAATACAGCTATGATGATGGTTATTCCTTGGCAGAACGCTTGATTTCATCACAAGCTACAGCCGCAGTTGTAACAGGCGATGAATTGGCAGCAGGTGTCCTAAATGGTTTGGCTGACCACGGTGTGTCTGTGCCAGAAGAGTTTGAAATCATTACGACAGATGACTCTCAGATTGCACGATTCACTCGTCCAAACTTGACTACTATTGCCCAACCTCTTTATGACCTAGGCGCTATCAGTATGCGTATGTTGACTAAGATTATGCATAAGGAAGAATTGGAAGAACGTGAAGTTCTCTTACCTCATGGTTTGACAGAACGCCGCTCCACACGAAAACGTAAATAGAAAAAATCAGGGAATCGCGAAGATTTCCTGATTTTGCGTTCTAGAGAAGAGGATTAGCCTTCCATATAGTCTTTTAAGGCTTGCCCTTTTAGTCCAGCATTAAGGGCAATTAATAATTTGAGGCGCGCTTTTTGAGCGTTGAGTTCTTTGACAAAGAAAACACCAGCTCGTTGCAACTGCACCCCTCCACCTTGGTAGGAGTAGACAGGTTCAGCAATACCGTTAAAACATCGTGAGACCAAGGCAACTGGGATTCCTTTTTGGAGGAGATTTTCCAACTTTTGAGCTGTTTCTTTGGGAACATTGCCTGCTCCAAAAGCCTGAATGACTAAGCCATCCAGCTGTTCCAAGTCCAACATATCGATCAGCTCGTCTGTCATACCGGCATAGGCTGAGATGATGGGAACTAGACCTTGAATATGCTCGAGATCAAACCGGACACGAGGTTCAGCCGTTTTAAAGTAGAGGATTTCTTGCTTCATGATAAGGCCAAGTGGTCCATGTGTTGGGGTTTGAAAGGTGCTGACGTTGGTCGTATGAGTTTTGGTAACATACTTGGCTGCGTGGATCTCGTCGTTCATGACGACCAGCACACCCTTGTCGGCTGCTTTATCATCACTGGCAACTCGCAAAGCGCTCAGATAGTTATAAACACCATCGCTACCAAGTTCGTTTGAACTACGCATGGCCCCTGTTAGAATGATGGGGATGGGCGGAATTTTCATGGTATCAAGGAAGTAAGCTGTTTCTTCTAAGGTATCTGTACCATGTGTGATGACAACTCCATCGTAGTTATCAGCTTCCTCTTTAATCTTATGATAGAGTGCAAGCATATGCTTGGGTTTGATATGAGGGCTTGGCAGATTAAAAAAGTCTAGGGCATGAACCTCAATCCCTTCAAGTGGATTGGAAACATGGTTCATGGGATTGTCCTGGCTAGTTACAACGGCACCAGTGGCGTCTGCTTGCATGGAAATGGTCCCACCTGTATGCAAAACAAGGATTTTCTTAGGCATGATTTACTCACTCTTTCTGAAATGTGGTATAATCATTGTAACACAAAAGGGGAGAATGGGATAGGATGGAAGTCAAGGCTGTTTTTTTTGATATCGATGGAACGCTAGTCAACGATCGCAAGAGTGTTTTGAAATCCACTAAGGACGCGATTAAGATTGTCAAAGAGCAAGGGGTACTTGTTGGAGTAGCGACAGGACGAGGGCCGTTTTTTGTCAAGGAATTGATGGAAGACTTGGACTTGGATTTTGCGGTGACCTACAATGGCCAATACATTTTTAATAAAGAAAAGGTGCTCTTTGCAAGTCCGATTGCTAAGTCAAGCCTGCGTCAACTGATTGCTTATGCTAAAAAGGAGCGTAAAGAAATCGCCCTTGGAACCGAGTATGCCGTTGTTGGTTCGAAAATTATGTCATTTGGTCTCGGCTCCTTTTCCCAACTGGTTAGTCGTTTTATTCCGACTGTGCTAACAAGAACCGTTAGTCGCTCTTTTAATCGGATGGTCAGCAAGGCAGTTCCTCAAAAGGAAGACGACTTGCTTAACTTGATTAATCAACCCATTTATCAAGTTTTGATGCTGATGACGCCAGAAGAGTCTGAGAAGGCAGCAGCTGATTTTGAAGATTTGAAATTAACTCGAAGCAATCCTTTTGCCGCAGATATCATTAACCAAGGAAATTCCAAACTAGAAGGCATTCGCCGAGTAGGAAAAGAATATGGCTTTGATCTCAATCAAGTCATGGCCTTTGGTGATTCAGATAACGACCTGGAAATGTTAGCAGGTGTCGGTATGTCAGTCGCTATGGGAAATGGCAGTAGCAGTGCCAAAGAGGTTGCTAAACACATTACGGCAAGTAATCAACAAGATGGCATCCACAAGGCGCTCGAGCACTTTGGTGTTTTGGCTTCAGAAAAAGTGTTTGTCAGTCGGGACTATCACTTTAATAAAGTCAAGACCTTCCACCACATGATGGATGAACGAACTCAAGAAGAGCCACAGGCATGGGATGTTGAAGGTGCAACCCACCGCGCAGACTTTAAAATTGAAGAATTAGTAGAGTTTGTCCGCGCTGCAAGTTCTTCAGAGGAAGAATTTCAAAACTCCCTTGTAAGCATGCATGAGGCACTTGATAAGGCGGCAGAGAAAGTGGCGAAAAAAACACCTGCGAAGCAAAACCAGGTCGGTCAAGTGGATGCTTTGATCGACACACTGTATTTTACATACGGTAGTTTTGTTTTGATGGGAGTGGATCCAGAACGCATTTTTGATATTGTTCATGAAGCGAATATGGGGAAGGTTTTCCCTGATGGAAAAGCTCATTTTGACCCAGTTACACACAAAATTTTAAAACCAGATGACTGGGAAGAAAAATATGCTCCAGAACCTGCCATTAAACAGGAGCTACAACGTCAGCTTAAGGCTTATGAGCGACATAAAGAAAGAAATAGAAATAATAAGTAACAAAAAGGAGCCTCAGGCTCCTTTTCTTACTATTACAATGTTTTTTCACTTTCTCTCACGACCAGCAAATCAACTTTTGCATGGCGGAGAATGTATTCAGATGAAGAACCGACTAAGAGGCGTTCAAAGGCATTGAGACCTGTAGCACCAACTAAAATCAAGTCAACATTTTCTGCGTCTGGAATCGTCCGAGCGAGGAGAGTTTTGGGATTTCCCATCTCGATGACGATGTGGATATCAGTTAAACCAGCATCTTTTGCACGCTTTTCGTACTCTTTCATCATACTTTCAGCATCGGCTTGGAGTTCTTCGTAAACTTCAGCATCAAAGGTAGATACGCTTTGAAGAGCGCGTGTGTCAATAACATGGACAATGGTGAGCTTGGATTCATTGCGTAGAGCAGTGTAAACACCTTTGACGAAAGCCAAGTCCGCTTCTTTAGAACCATCAATTGCGACCATAACATTTTGGTAACGTTGTGCCATAATGAAACCTCCTGAAATTTTCTTACTTTTATTGTAACCCTTTTCACTAAAGAAGTAAAGTAAAAATCATATTTTAAACCATATTGTTGGTCATAGACTTAGTGCGTATATAGAAATAAAAGAAAAGAGAATTGGTGAGGGTTCTCTTTGTCAGTGCTTTTTCTTTTGCTTCCTTGTTTATGGAAGCTTGTCGCAGCGACTTTCTAGTGGTATAATGTTACTATCCTGACGAATTGAGGAAAAAAGATGAAAGAATTTAACAAATCCAGCAAGCTAGAGCATGTTGCTTATGATATCCGTGGTCCTGTTTTAGAAGAAGCCATGCGTATGCGAGCAAATGGAGAAAAGATTTTACGCCTGAATACAGGGAATCCAGCAGAATTTGGCTTTACAGCACCAGATGAGGTCATTCATGATCTGATTATGAATGCGCGTGATAGCGAAGGGTACTCTGATTCTAAAGGGATTTTCTCAGCCCGTAAGGCTATCATGCAGTATTGCCAACTGAAGAAATTCCCAAATGTGGATATTGATGATATTTACCTTGGAAATGGTGTCAGTGAGCTGATTGTCATGTCCATGCAGGGGCTTTTGGACAATGGAGATGAGGTCTTGGTGCCCATGCCAGACTATCCTCTCTGGACAGCCGCGGTCAGCCTAGCTGGGGGAAATGCCGTTCACTATATCTGTGATGAAGCTGCAGAATGGTACCCAGATATTGACGATATTAAGTCAAAAATCACTTCAAATACCAAGGCTATTATTCTCATCAATCCAAATAATCCGACAGGAGCCCTTTATCCCAAGGAACTCTTGTTAGAGATTATCGAGATTGCCCGTCAAAACGACTTGATTATCTTTGCGGATGAAATTTACGACCGTATGGTCATGGACGGTCATGAGCATGTCTCAGTAGCTAGCCTGGCTCCAGATGTCTTCTGCGTCAGCATGAATGGTCTGTCAAAATCTCACCGTATCGCTGGCTTCCGTATAGGATGGATGGTCTTATCAGGACCTAAGACACATGTCAAGGGCTATATTGAAGGGCTCAATATGCTGTCCAACATGCGCCTTTGCTCTAACGTTTTGGCCCAGCAAGTCGTACAAACCTCGCTAGGTGGGCACCAGTCGGTGGACGAATTGCTCCTTCCTGGTGGACGGATCTACGAGCAAAGAAACTTCATTTACAATGCCATTCAAGATATTCCTGGTTTATCTGCTGTTAAACCCAAAGCCGGACTTTATATTTTCCCTAAAATTGACCGCAATATGTATCGCATCGATGATGATGAACAGTTTGTCCTCAATTTCTTGAAGCAAGAGAAGGTTCTCTTGGTTCATGGTCGCGGTTTTAACTGGAAAGAACCAGACCATTTTCGTATTGTTTACCTCCCTCGTATAGATGAATTAGCACAAATCCAAGAAAAGATGACTCGTTTCTTGAAACAGTATCGTAGATAGGGCTTACATGAGAAAANGCTGGAAACATTTGCCTAGAGCTATTGACAAAAGTATCAGAATCAGATAGAATAGTAAAGTATGTTTAGTAACTGATCACTTTATAGCCGGCTAAACGAATACAAAATCTATGAGGAGGTATTCATCGTGAAACGTACTTATCAACCAAGTAAAATTCGTCGTGCGCGCAAACACGGATTCCGTAACCGTATGTCAACTAAAAACGGTCGTCGCGTATTGGCAGCTCGTCGTCGTAAAGGACGCAAAGTTTTGGCTGCATAATCCAAACAAATTTAGCAAAGAAGTCAGTAGGAACTCGAGTCTACTGGCTTTTCTTTTTATCTTAAAGGGTGCATTGTCCACGAAATCGGTCATTTCAGATGGAATTCATGGAATGCTCATTTAAAAGGTCACATACAAAAAACTCAAAACCAGATATAAGTGGCTCTATAATTTCTGTAGTGGGTAAAACCACCATAGGTCTTATGGAGCCTATTTTGCTGTAGAAAAAAAGTCCCATAAGACCTATAATGAAAAGTGACCAAACCATCATTAGAAAGAATCTTATGGAACAATTAAATTTTATCACAAACTTACTCGGAATTAAAGACAAGAACATCATAATCTTGGATTATCTGGATGCTGGAACACATAAAGAAATCATCGCTAAGCTAGATTATCCTGCTCCTAAG
>NZ_RJNY01000020.1:0-56111 GCF_003942795.1 Streptococcus mitis | reverse complement strand
CTCAAGCGACAACTATATTAGTATATCACAGCTGCTAACCTATGTCAACACTTTTTTGAAACTTTTTTCAAGTTTTTTTAACCGCAATACACCATAGTCCGTACGGGATTCGAACCCGTGTTACCGCCGTGAAAAGGCGGTGTCTTAACCCCTTGACCAACGGACCTTGAGCTTTTCAACTCTTTCTATTATACCTACTTTTTTACCTTTGTCAAGAACTTTTTTTCCTCTTTACCGAAATTCTGAAAAGATTAGGGAAAAGAGCCAGTTAAACTGACTCCTTTTATTTATCTTGCCAATTAGTCGCACTTTCCTCTCCCCACCAGTATGGGATCAACTCGGCAACCTTGATTGTTTTTCTTGTTTCGTAGTCCATCATGAACTCTGCTTCTTTATTCTCAGCATTCAATTCTAAGAGAAATTCTCTGCAAGCGCCACAGGGCATACCTGACCCTTCGCCGTAGGGAGGTTTGTCTCGAAAGGCGAGGATTTTCTTAACTTTAGTTTGTCCTGAAAATTGATACATATTGAAGAGAGCTGCTCGTTCTGCACAGAGATGAAAAACGCCACAAGTGCCCTCCATACAAAATCCTGTGAAGATCTGACCATCTTCTGCTTCTACTGCAGCAACAACATGGTTAGCATAAACAAAGTCAGAAACTTCATGGGGATTGAATAAGGTTCGTGCTTCTTTATACATCTTTTCCCATGTATCCATCGGAAGTCCTTTTTATTTAGAAATCTCTTTGAGCATATTATCAATATGCTGGATAGATTTCTCACGACCTAATAGGTAAATCGTATCTGGAAGTTCTGGTCCATGCATTTCACCTGATACTGCAATACGAATCGGCATGAAGAGATTTTTCCCTTTGATACCAGTTTCCTTTTGGACTGCTTTGATTTGTGGGAAGATATTTTCTACCACAAACTCATCGTCTGACATGGCTTCGAGTTTGGCTTTAAAGGCTTCAAGTACAGTCGGAACGGTTTCACCAGCCATGACTTCTTTCTCTGCTTCTGTCAATTCTGGGAAATCTGAGAAGAAAAGGTCTGTCAATGGAACAATTTCGTCCACTGACTTCATTTGTGGTTTGTAGAGTTCCACCAATTTCTCAGCCTTGTCTGTCAAACGTCCCGCTTCTTCGAGGAATGGTTTGGCCATTTCAAAGATAGTCTCAAGATCCGCATTCTTAATGTACTCATTGCTCATCCAGTCCATTTTCTTCTGATCGAAGGCTGCTGGAGACTTGCTGAGACGGTTTTCATCAAAGAGGTTAATGAGTTCTTGACGAGAGAAGATTTCATCTTCCCCACCAGGATTCCAGCCAAGAAGAGCGATAAAGTTAAAGACGGCTTCTGGAAGGTACCCTTTCTTACGGTAATCTTCGATAAACTGAAGGGTGTTCGTATCACGTTTAGATAACTTCTTACCAGTTTCAGAGTTGATAATCAAGGTCATGTGACCGAACTCTGGAGCTTCCCAACCAAGCGCTTCATAAACCATGAGCTGTTTTGGTGTGTTGGCAATGTGGTCATCTCCACGGATAACGTGAGAAATTTGCATATCGTTGTCGTCGATGACAACGGCAAAGTTGTATGTTGGGTAACCATCTTTCTTTTGGATAACCCAGTCACCACCGATATTGCCACCTTCAAATTCGATATCACCTTTGACCATGTCATGCCACTTGTAAATACCAGACTCATTCACTGCCAAACGAACAGTCGGGATAATCCCTGCAGCTTCACGTTCTGCGATATAAGCAGCTTTTTCTTCTTCGCTCATGCCGAGGTATTCGTTGATGTAGCGAGGTGTTTCACCAGCGGCTTCTTGGCGTTCACGTTCTGCTGCTAATTCTTCTTCTGTAACGTAAGATTTGTAGGCTTTTCCTTCAGCTAAGAGTTGGTCGATATATTTTTGATAGAGTTCCAAACGCTCAGACTGACGGTAGTTTTCATGCGTCTCTGGACTTTCATCCCAGTCCATACCCAACCAACGAAGGTTTTCAAGCTGTGAACGTTCTCCGTCTTCGACATGACGTTTGCGGTCAGTATCTTCGATACGGATGATAAAAGTTCCACCATGGTGGCGTGCATACAAATAGTTAAACAATGCTGTACGGGCATTACCGATGTGTAATAGTCCAGTTGGACTTGGTGCATAACGCACACGAATATCTTTTGACATATCTTCTCCTATAAAGTCTCTAGGCGTCTGCCTTTTTGCTCTCTATATTATATCACAAGTCTTGCCAGAGTCCAATTTCTCTTTTCGAGAAAAAACAAAAAGAGTGGTAAAACCACTCTTTTTTATTCTATTATAGACGAGCGTTTAGTTCTTTACTCAATTCTTCAAACCCTGGTTTACCAAGAAGGGCAAACATGTTGCGTTTGTATGCTTCGACACCTGGTTGGTCAAATGGGTTGATGGCATTCAAGTAACCTGAAAGGGCAATGGCCAATTCGAAGAAGTAGATAGTGTAACCAAGAGTGAAGGCATCTTGCTCAGGAAGAGTTACGTACATGTTTGGCACGTCACCGTCAGTGTGGGCAAGAAGAACACCGTCAGTTGCTTTTTTGTTTACGAAGTCAACGTCTTTTCCTTGAAGGTAACCAAGTCCGTCCAAATCTTCTTCCAAAGTAGGGATGATCACGTTCTTACGAGGTTTGTCAACGCGGACAACTGTTTCAAACATGATACGAGTTCCTTCTTGGATAAATTGACCCAATGAGTGTAGGTCTGTTGAGAAGTTAGCTGAAGTTGGGTAGATACCTTTTTGGTCTTTCCCTTCTGTTCAAGCACCCCTTGTGGATGCATTTGCTGGAAATTCCCTTGCACTGACTGGCTAGTTTGATTGACTTGCCAATCAACCACTGCGTCATCTATTTTTTCTAATTTAGACCCAGAAGCCTGGACTTTTTGTCCAGGCTCTGAATCAATTTTTTAGACTTTTATTTTTCTAAATTGCTTGATTTGAAATTTTATTATGGTTAAGCAGTTTCAAAAATCTGAATGGTAGAATCTTTATCAATTACTACCGCTTGATCTGCTACAACATGGAGTGTACCAGGAAGGCTCCCCTCTTTTGAACCATCAAAAGAAATCGTGATATGTCCCAGTCCAGTTAAATTTTTTTCTACTACATTTCCTACGGAACTAATCGAATATTCCTGATTATCTACCACCAGCTTGCCACCTTCTAGTATTGAACCTAGCAGATTTTTATTATCAATCTTAAAACAATACTCTGATAAATCTTCCGGTGCTTCTTCTCCAAATAAAATGAGCATATTGGCATCTTGAATCATATTCTGAGCTTCAGACCCTACTTGAATTACTTTAGTTTCAAAAATTTTCTTCATCTGATTTCTATTCATACTTTCTCTAATTTGTCATAAACTTAGGCTTATAGATAAGTTTAACATAATATAGCTACTCTGTTTACATGCGTCTATCAAAGGTCTACTGATAAAGACCAATACTAGCTATCCAAGCAACTAGCACCCGCGGAACACCATTGAGAAAGCGTGAATAAAGTACCGAAGGGACACCAACCTCAACTGTTTCAGCCTTGGCTTCAGATAGGCCGAGTGCTACAGGAATGAAATCACAACCGTTTTGAGTGTTGATAGCAAATAAAGCTGGCAGAGCCATTTGGGGCGGAATAGTCCCTTTTCCGATTTCGACTCCAATTAAAGTTCCAATAATCTGACTAATAACAGCTCCGGGACCTAACAAAGGAGATAGGAATGGTAAGGAACAGATAAAGCCAATTAAAACGAGTCCCCAGATGTTCCCCGCTAGGGGAACCATTAATTTTGCCAGCCAATTTCCAACACCGGATCCTTGAATAACCCCAATCAGCAAGGAAACAAAGGCCATGAAAGGAATTATTGTATTGAGCATTGTTTGGATGGCTTCACGAGCAGCCTGGTTGAAAGTTGCAACGACCTTACCAGCCCCCATCCCAATTCGTGCTACAATACTTGTTTCAGCTTTTTGCTCTGTAATTTTTTTACTAGTATCGTAAGTTGGCTTTTCAGTTACCACAGTTGTCGCTTTTTCGTCTTCATTAGCAGCAGAAATTTGATTAAGGCCAACTGCTGACACATAGATTTCCTCGGTTATATATTGAGCTAGAGGCCCACTTTTCCCTGTAGCAACAATATTTATTGTAGGGATTCCCTTTTTAGGATAAATACCACAGCGAAGAGTACCGCCACAATCCACGATTGCTAAAGCAATTTCCTCATCTGGGATAGAAGTTTTAAACCCATTAACAGCTTCCATACCGGTCAAATCAGCAATTTTATCTACAATATCTGGCTTTTCTCCGCCGCCAGTAATATAGATGAATTTATGCTTAGCTTCACTAGGTGTAATGACCAAAGGTCCTCCGAAACCGCCATTTCCTTTAACAACTTTTATACTCTTATATGACATAATTTCACTCTTTCTATAAATCAAATGTTTTACTCAAGGTAACACCTTGCTGTTTTGCTACATAAGCAGTTGTAAAATCGGTTACCCAACCACCTACAAAGTTCATGACAAGCCCAACAAGCATGTAACGAATGGCTAAGTCCATTTGACTTAAACCTAAAGTTTGAATTCCTGTCGCAATTCCCATCCATACAAATAATTCCCCAGGATTGATATGTGGAAATACACCATTTGAAGTATGGCAAAACTGCATCTGAGCTGCTACAAAACTAGGTTTATAATATTCTGGTAAGAAACGTCCCATACTGATTGCCATCGGATTTCCCAGCATAAAAGCTGAAATGAAAGGTAAAATCATATACCGGCTAACAGGATTTTTGGCAGAAATCTTAGCCAAGGAATTGACCTTCTCTTCTCCCAAGAAAGCGATAAGGGTATTCATTGCAATCAATAGCATCAAGACAAGAGGTACAATATTTGTCATCCAGCTAATAAAGGTTTCTCCACCTAATTGGAAGAGTTTCATAAAACTCTCTGCAAATTCTGTAATGTAATTCATAAGGAACTCCTTTTCTTATTTTTTTTAAATAACTGTTTAATAGATAATTGTAAGTAATCCGCATAAAAGCCGAATCCCAGAAAAGAATCAGAAGAACTTGTCTCTTTCTCAATACCTGCCTCATGCCAAAGATAGACTTTTCTAGCATCTTCTATAGCTGATTGCATCAACTTATTTTCTTTTCTCACAAGAGGATTATACTTGTCAAAATAATGGATGTCTTCTCCAACATAATCGTCCATATTTTGAAAACGCGCTAAGATTGTGACTCCTTGCATTTTGCTAGCTTTAAGAACCCGACCGTTTTCATCAACCGCGAACATGACAATCGTACCGGATTTGATTCTTCCGGATTTTCTGCCAATCGCTACGCGCCCCAGTTTCCGGAGCATCGTATAGGTCTTATTGAAGTCTTTGAGTTGCTGCCAGCCGAGGAACATTTGAAATATATAAGCTGCCATGATAAATACAGCGAAAATTATTAGCGAATTCATTAAAATACTCCTTTGCTCTTAGAAAATGATAGAAATTCTGTCTCTGTTTCTACAGCCCTCAATGCTTCTTTTAGAGAAGGCTCTCCTGCAATTCGAAAAATGTCGTCATACAATTCCAGCAATTCACTTTCCATTTTTCTTTCGATTTCTGAGGGTATGGCGACTAGAAAGATAAATTCAATCCATTCATCTCCTTTTTGATAAGGCTCTTCTAGTTTTCCGAACATTAAAATAGTCTTTGCATAACCCTGGTTAATTGTATGGGGGAAGGCAATTCCTCCACCAAAAATGGTTGATTGCTTTTTCTCCCTATCAATTATCCGATTTCTAAAACCTTCATCAATCATCTGAAGTTTCTCTAACTCTGCAACCATATTTAGCAAGTATTGCTGATAGGTTTTTTGGGGGCTCAACCGAAGAAAACGTAAGCTGACTGTTTCTAGATTTTTTTGATGAAAAGCATTGGCCCTCTGCCATTCTTCCTGCAGCCATTGATCATCAAAAAGATGATTAACTTGAATGACTGGAGATTTAGAATCTTTATATTTTAGAGGAACTGTCGTAAAAATCGCGAAATAGTCCTGATTTAAATCCACATTAAAATCCTCTTCAGAATACTGAGTAATGTCTACATCATTTCCGAGGACTCGTCTGAGTTGCTGAATAATCATCGCAGCAGTTCCTCTTCCTGTTGTGCAAACTACAGCTATCTGCTTGCGAGAACCCTTAACAGCAGAATTTTGCTTTCTTAAAATCATTTCAAAATACAAAGCCAGATATCCGATTTCAGATAATTCCAATTCAGAACCAAAAATTGCAGATAGTTCTTCTCCAGCTATTTTTGCCATTTCAAAAGCAAAAGGATATTGAGTTTGAACCTCGCCATGAAATATATCATTAGCTTGCACATGGAAAATCAGTCGATTGATTAAGGGGCCTAGATGAGATTTGATTTCTTCAAATAATTCTTCATCATCAAAGTGAACCAACATTGTTTCTTTGACTTTCTTGACAATCCCTTGAAAAATCTTTGCAAGCTGTTCAGATTGATAAGATGTCTTGCTTAAAGTGTCAATAAAACGGACATTAAACGGAAAACACAAAAAGTCTATCTCAAACTGACTGAGGGAAATCTTATAAGTCATTTCAATATGATAGATTAATTTCTCAGCTAAAGGTGTCTCTGTTAAATCATTCCTATAGTAAGGAATAGGACAATTCAACACTCTAGATGTATGAATACGCTCCACCATAATTGAAATGGTCTTTCGAAGGAGTTCCTGTGTTTCTTTAGGGATTTTATAGTCCTGAACTAGCGTCTCCAGAAAAGAAGATGTTGCCTCAGTGAGTGTCCTTCCTTCAAAGTAAGGAGCCACTTGGTGAATATATAGCAAGCGCAAATTCAGCTCGCTCCCCAAGACCTCCAGCCCACGGTTGGGCTTTCCTGAAATAGTGATAGAGTAACTCTCTGCCAAAGATTTTACTTGTTTTAAATCCTTATTAAGGGTACTTCTACTAACACCTACTTCCTCAGCCAAGTCGTCAATAAGAAGAGGGGAGGTTGACTCAATTAAACGTTTTAGCAAATAGGCAATTCTTTTACTGGAAGAATTGAAGTCACTCTCCTGTTTTAAACTACCAGATAAAATCCTTTCCAACTCTGTATAGTCATACACTTCTAACATTAACTGATCATCTTGTGCGATAATCTGGATATTAGGAGCCAAAACATCATTTAATTGTTGGATACTCTTTTGCAAGGTTTGCAAGCTAATATCCAGTTCTGAGCGCATATCTAACAAGGAATAAGTTGGCTGCGAGACCATTTTATCTAAAATATTATACCACCGATTTACTAAGGTCAACTCTCTTCCCTACCTTCATTGTTTTAACCGCGAGTTTTACCTCCGGCAATATTTGTAGTGACACCTGTTATATAGCTAGAACGGTCTGAAATATAGAACGCTACAAGATCAGCTACTTCCCGTAGTTTCCCACTCCGTCCCAATGGAGTCGTTGAAGTTGAAGCATAACCAGCTCGAATATCTTCTACCGTCTTTCCACGGGTATAAGCAAGAGCTTCCTCGTAAGAAAGAGTTCGAAGACCCGTAGCTTCCATAATTCCTGGAGCAATTCCAACCACACGTACACCATGTTTACCAAGCTCTTTCGCCCATGAACGAGTGTAACTATAGACTGCCGCTTTCGTTGCAGCATAGGCACTTTGTCCTTCTGAACCTTCCAAGCCTGCTTCTGAAGCCATGTTCACAATTACACCTTTTCCATTTTTCACTAAAATACGTCCTACTGCCTGACTAACCAAATACAAACCTTTTTGATTAATCATTGTTACTTTTTCGAACGTCTCATCGTCCAACTCGTAAGGACCTTTAGGATTTTCTGCATCGATTAATAATCTAGGGACATTAATCCCCGCATTGTTGACTACCGCATCAATATTGCCAAATCTTTCAACTATTTTGGCAACACCCTCTTCTACTTCAGAGCGAGAAGTTACATCAACTTTTACAAACAATAGATTCGGGTGACGTAAATCGTTGTCGCTAAGATCAAAATTCGCTACATTGACTCCTAATTCCAGCAATTCTTCAACGATTGCCTTACCGATCCCAGATGACGCGCCAGTCACAAGAACTGTTTTGCCTTTTATGTTTAACCAATCATTCATTTTGATACCTCTCAAATTTTATTTACAAGGCAATTATACAGCGCTTTCATAAAAGAATTAAGACACTCTTTTTTACACTTTTAAAAAAAATAATAAACTAATTAAGAGGCTTGTACTAAAAATCCACAAGAAATGAACTTGTGGATCTTTTTATATTCTAAATGAACTCAAAGCATATGAGAATCAAAGGCGTGCATTCAACTCAGCACCCAGCTCTTCAAAGCCTGGTTTCCCAAGAAGAGCAAACATGTTTTTCTTATAAGCTTCAACTCCAGGCTGGTCAAATGGATTGATACCATTCAGGTAGCCAGAAAGAGCAATAGCCAACTCAAAGAAGTAAATAGTGTAGCCCAAAGTGAACTCATCTTGCTCAGGCAGTGTCACAAACATATTTGGAACTCCACCATCAGTGTGTGCTAACAGCACTCCATCTGTAGCTTTTTTATTGACAAAGTCAACATCTTTTCCTTGCAAGTAGCCAAGACCGTCCAAGTCTTCTGCCAATTCAGGAATCAGCACATTTTTGCGAGGTTTATCTACACGGATAACTGTTTCAAAGAGGATACGGGTACCTTCCTGGATAAATTGTCCCAGAGAGTGCAAGTCTGTTGAGAAGTTAGCTGAAGTTGGATAAATCCCTTTTTGGTCTTTCCCTTCTGACTCACCAGCCAGTTGCTTCCACCACTCAGAGAAGTATTGCAGAGATGGTTCATAGTTAGCTAGAACTTCTGTCAGATAACCTTTACGGTACAAGATATTGCGTACAACTGCATATTGATATGCTTCATTTTCAGCCAACTTATCAGAAGCATAAGCCTTGCGAGCAGCATTTGCTCCTTCCATTAACTTGCTGATATCAGCTCCTGCAGCTGCGATTGGCAAGAGCCCCACTGCTGTCAATACTGTAAAACGACCACCTACACTATCAGGCACTACAAAAGTATCCCAGCCATTAGCATCTGCTTCAACCTTAACTGCACCTTTAGCGCGGTCTGTAGTTGCGTAGATACGTTGGTTAGCTTCTTCTTGACCGTACTTCTTAACCAAGAGTTCTTTGAAGACACGGAAAGCAATAGCCGGTTCAGTTGTTGTACCTGATTTAGAAATCACGTTTACTGAGAAATCTTTGTCTGATACATAGTCTACCAAATCAGCCAAATAGCTTGAAGAGATAGAGTTTCCAGCATAGAGGATCTGAGGTGCCTTGCGTTCTTCCTTTCTTTGCAAGTTTACAAATGAATTATTCAAGAAATCAATAGCTGCACGAGCTCCTAAATAGGAACCACCAATACCGATTACGATCAATACCTCACTATCAGATTGGATTTTAGCAGCAGCCTTTTGAATACGAGCAAATTCATCTTTGTCATATTCTTCAGGTAAGTTCAACCAGCCAGTCATTTCTGCCCCAGGACCTGTACCATTTCGCAGAGCAGAATCTGCTGCAGTCACTTGAGGCTGCATATAATCTAGTTCATGTGGTGCAACAAATTTATCTAATACTTTTGAATAATCAAATTTAATATGTGACATAATATTCCTCCAAAATTTCTTCTCTTCTATCATAACCCTTACCTTAGATTTTTTCAAGTTTTTATACTGAATTTTTCCAAATTTTATCATAATTTAAACATTTGCGTAAAAACGCTAAAATATTAAAATTCTGAAAGGACGAATAAAAACGGCTAGAGATTCTAACCGTTACAATTCATTCAATAAATACTCAAATAATTCTAAGTTGCCATCCTCTTTATTGACCAAAAATTCTGGATGCCACTGCAAACCAATAATACGGTGTTCATCGATAGATTCGATTGCTTCAATCGTTTGGTCACGTGGATCTACTGCAGTTACGCGGAAATTAGGTGCCAAGTCTTTAATACTTTGACGATGAACTGAGTTTACTTGACTTTCTTTACCAAACAACTTGGACACAACACTTCCTTCCACTGTCTCAATAGAATGTGAAGTCCCAAAAGGTAGACCTTGCCAATGACCTTCAATATCCTGATTGAGTGTCCCACCAAAGGCAACGTTGACAAGCTGAACGCCACGGCAAATGGCCAAGATTGGCTTGTTCTGACGCAAGGCTTCTTGTAGAAGAGCTAGCTCAAACTCGTCGCGAGCTAGATTATAGTCATCGCTATCAATTGTTTTTTCCTCACCATAAAACTGAGGATGAACATTTTGTCCCCCAGTCAAGATGAGCTTATCAATCATTTCTACATAGTCATGGACCACCGACTCATCACCAACCGGAATGACCAAAGGAAGTCCGCCAACCTGACGAATACTTTCAGCAAATTTACAGGATACAGATGAGTGGATGTTTTTTCCTTCTGCGTCTACAGGACATAGGTTTGCCGCTACTCCAACAACTGTTCTTACCATTACTGACTTCCTTTCGTTCTCCATTGATAATCTTATCTTATCACCCTTACCCACTCCTGTCTAATATGTATTTTTTAAGTCCGTGATAAAATTTTTTTATCAGAAAAAGTTGCCCAAAATTAGGACAACTTTTTTGCTTATTCAAAGACAAATTGATTATGGTACAGTTCTGAGTAGAAACCGCCAAGTTTGAGCAACTCGTGATGATTTCCACGTTCAATAACCTCTCCATCTTTGAGGACAATAATCTGATCGGCATTGAGGATGGTCTTGAGACGATGGGCAATGACAAAACTGGTTCGTCCTGCTACAACCGCCTCCATGGCATGTTGAATCTTGCTTTCTGTTACGGTATCCACATTGGAAGTCGCTTCATCTAAAATTAGGACTTGAGGATCTGTCATCAAGGTCCGAGCGATGGAAATCAATTGTTTCTGCCCAGTCGAGAAGATATTTTGCTCATCATCAATAAGGGTATCATACTTGTCAGGCAAGCTTTCAATGTAGTCATGAATATGAGTTGCCTTGGCAGCTGCTTCGACCATTTCCTGACTGGCATCTGGCACACCAAAGCGGATATTGTCTCGGATCGTTCCACTAAACAAGACCGAATCCTGCAAGACAATCCCGACCTTGCTCCGCAGGCTGTCCAAGTCGTAGTCACGGATGTCTTTGCCATCAAAGCAAATGCTGCCTGCATCCACATCGTAGAAACGATTGATGAGGTTCATGATGGTCGTTTTCCCTGAGCCAGTCGGACCGACAACTGCTATCATCTGCCCCTTAGGAGCTGAAATGCTAACATCTTTTAAAATCGGCTTGTCTGGCACATAAGAGAAATCAATGTGACTGATTTCAACGCCTTCTCGCAATTCCGTAAAGGCAGGCGCATTTTGCGGACGAATTTCTTCTTCTGCATCGAACATTTCTTGGATACGATCCGCTCCAGTAAAGGCCAACTGAAGACTGCCCCAGCTAGCAGCAACCTGGATAATGGGCTGGTAGTACTGCTGAGAAAATTGGGTAAACATGACAATCAAACCTAGGGCTGTCGTTGTTTCGATACTTGGATCGTTCAGCAAGACCGCAGAACCAGCAAAAATGACGATGGCTGTATTGACCAAGCTCATCCCATTCATAACTGGAAAGAGGATACCTGAGAACATTCTTCCTTTAAAGGTTGCCTTGCGCACGCGCTCATTTTGCTCCACAAAGCCTGCTACGATGTCATCTTGAATTCCTTGTACGATAACAGCTTTCTGACCTGAAATACTTTCGTCCATGTAGGCGTTGAGTTTCCCAACCTCTTTTTGCTGGAGATTGGTGTACTTGCGGGCCATTTTCACGATGAAGACCAACATGAGAAAGGCCACCGGGGTGCTGGCTACTGTTATCAGAGCTAGCGTCACATTTCTTGAAAACATGACAAAAATCAAACCGATGTAAAGAGCAATATTGCTCATAACCTGAACTAGACTTTCATTGAAGGCTTGAAGGATGTTGTCCAAGTCACTCGTGAAGCGAGAGAGGATGTCACCATCCTGATGGCGGTCAAAGAAAGAAACCGTCAAACGAGAAAGTTTGCCAAAAAGCCCCTTACGCATCTCATTTGTCGACTCGGCAATCACACGGGTCATCAAGGTCATGTAAATCAAACTGGATACCACTAAGGAAAGGACAACCAGAGCTAGATTCAGCATCAGAGCCGATAAACTCTGCCAGGCTAGTTCGGAAGTTCCATTTTGATAAGCCAGAACTAGGTTAGCAAGCTCTGTTACTGCTTGACCTGAAAAAACTGGAAAGAGGGCTTGGGAAATCGTCGCAATCGCAACCATCAGAATCACAACGACAAAGGAGAGCTTGTAGACTTTAAAATAATTCCAGAAAAATCGAACGGTTTTCATTTTATTCCTCCTTTCCCTTTTGTGTTTCGTAGATTTCGCGGTAGACGGCATTGTTAGCTACCAAGTCTGCATGCCGTCCTTCTCCAATCAAACGCCCTTGATCCAAGACCAAAATCTTGTCCGCATGGACGACTGAACTGATCTTTTGAGCGATGATAATAGTTGTTGTCCCTTTCAGGTCTTTGTTCAAAGCTTCCTGCACGAGTCTTTCTGACTTGGCATCTAGGGCTGAAGTCGAATCGTCAAAAATCAGGATACGGGGATTGCTGACAATCCCACGGGCAATGGACATCCGTTGCTTTTGTCCACCAGAAAAGTTGGTGCCACGTTCTTCGACCTGACTCTCAAATTTGTTTTCCATACGCCCGATAAATTCGCTGGCTTGAGCAATTCGTGCTGCACGTTCCATTTCTGACACGCTGGCATTTCCTTTTCCTTGACGAAGATTATCTGCAATGGTTCCGCTAAAGAGAATAGCACGTTGCAAGACAATGGAAACTGTTTTACGCAAGGTTCCCTCGCTGACATCTCGAATATCCTTGCCACCAATCTTAATAGACCCCTCTTGTGGATCAAACAGTCGTGGAATTAACTGAGCCAAGGTAGACTTCCCTGCTCCAGTCGCTCCAACCACACCCACCATCTGACCAGGCGCAATTTCAAAGGTTACATTCTTCAGCATAGGCTCATCGTCATTGGGATAGGTGAAGGTTACATTTTCAAAAGAGAGACTTCCTTCTAACTCTTCGTCTGGGAGATCTTTAAAGGTCATCGCTGGCTCGGTATTTAGAATTTCGCGGATACGACGCAAGGAAATCATGGCACGACTGACAGAATTTCCTAAAAATCCAACCATGATGATGGTAAAGATAATCTGGCTGAGATAGTTGATAAAGGAAGCAATAGAGCCCACAACAGATGGATCTGACTGAGCCATGCCTGCCACCAACCAGATAGAGAGGAAGACCGCTCCATAGCCGACTAGCATCATAACGGGTTCTATAACTGAGAAGGCATAACCGATATAAAGATTTTGGCCGAGAAGTTCATCAGAAACATCGGTAAATTTGTCAAATTGTGCTTTTTCTTGTACAAAGGATTTGACCACGCGCACACCACGTAGATTTTCCTTAGCGATAGCATTGATCCGTTCAAGAAGGGTTTGAAACTTAGCAAATCGTGGCCCCATCATCCCCATCATGATGGCTGTTAGTGCAAAGATTAGGAGCACCATGAGAACAATCACCCACCAAAGCGACGGAAGAGTGTGAACCGCCAAGATAAAGGAACCGATAAAGAGAAGAGGGAGACGAAAGAGAATTTGAAAAGCCATCATCACCACGTTCTGAATTTGGTTGATATCATTGGTCATTCGGACGACAAGGTTACCCGCATTAAACTGCTCGATATTGGCATAAGAAAAAGTCTGGATCTTGCGAAAAGCGTCTTCACGAAGGTCCGAAGACACTCCTTGGGCAATATAGGCTGCAAGTGTTACATTGACCCCACCTGCAACCAGACCGACTAGGGCTACTCCTATCAGCCAAGCGCCAATACTATAAATAGCCTCATTTTGACCGGCCAACAAAGCCTCTAACACCTCTTGCAAATAGCGCGGTTGCAAGAGCGAGCTCGCAACCATCAAGCCTGTCATCATTAGGGATGCCAAGGCCTGCCATTTATAGGTTTTTATTTTTTTAATGAGCATATTTCCTCCTAATAAAATAGATAAAGGGAGCGACATCCTGCGTCAGCTCCTTCTCATTCGTTCATATTGATGCTATTCTAGCAAAAAAGAGGCATCTTGTCAAAGAAGTCTCCTTGTTATAAATTAGTGCGCTTTCATCCACAGGTGATGCATGAAAAGGCTTTTTATGGTAAAATGAAAGGAAGAACTCTTACAAGGAGGAAAAGATGAAGAAACAAACCATCGCTGTCTTGGGTCCTGGTTCTTGGGGAACTGCCCTTTCGCAGGTCCTAAACGACAATGGACACGAGGTTCGAATTTGGGGAAATATTTCTGACCAAATTGATGAAATCAATAACCAACATACAAACAAACGCTATTTCAAAGATATCCTACTCGACGAAAAAATCAAAGCCTATCATGACTTGGAAGAAACACTAAAGGATGTGGATGCTGTTTTATTTGTGGTCCCAACAAAAGTAACGAGACTGGTTGCCCAACAAGTGGCAAAGGTGCTCGATCACAAGGTTGTCATCATGCATGCCTCCAAAGGATTGGAACCAGATAGCCACAAACGTCTATCAACTATTCTTGAAGAGGAAATTCCAGTCGATCTCCGTAGTGAAGTCGTCGTTGTTTCAGGACCTAGCCACGCTGAGGAAACGATTGTGCGGGATATTACCTTGATCACTGCAGCCTCTAAAGACCTTGAAACGGCCCAGTACGTCCAAAATCTCTTTAGCAATCACTACTTCCGTCTCTATACTAATACGGATGTTATCGGGGTTGAAACCGCTGGTGCTCTCAAAAACATCATCGCAGTTGGCGCTGGGGCACTACATGGTCTGGGGTTTGGCGACAATGCCAAGGCAGCTATCATTGCCCGTGGCTTGGCTGAAATCACCCGTCTAGGGGTCGCTCTTGGAGCTAACCCTCTGACTTATAGCGGTCTTTCTGGAGTTGGAGATTTGATTGTAACGGGGACATCTGTCCACTCTCGTAACTGGAGGGCCGGTGATGCTCTCGGTCGTGGAGAATCCCTCGCAGACATCGAAGCAAACATGGGTATGGTCATCGAAGGCATTTCAACAACTCGAGCAGCTTACGAGCTGGCTCAGGAATTGGGTGTCTACATGCCAATCACACAGGCTATTTACCGAGTGATCTATGAAGGTGTCAATATCAAAGAAGCAATCACTGACATCATGAGCAATGAATTTAAAGCAGAAAACGAATGGTCGTAGACCCTTATAGAAAGGAACATCATGAAACAAAAAGTCAGAAAAGCAGTCATCCCTGCCGCTGGATTGGGAACTCGTTTCCTCCCAGCAACTAAGGCCTTGGCCAAGGAAATGTTGCCAATCGTAGACAAGCCAACTATCCAGTTTATCGTTGAAGAAGCTCTCAAATCTGGTATCGAAGATATCTTGGTTGTTACAGGTAAGTCAAAACGTTCTATTGAGGACCACTTCGATTCAAACTTCGAATTGGAATACAACCTCAAAGAAAAAGGGAAAACAGATCTTCTGAAGCTAGTTGATGAAACAACTGGCATGCGCCTGCATTTTATCCGTCAAACACATCCACGTGGTCTCGGAGATGCTGTCTTGCAAGCCAAAGCTTTCGTTGGAAATGAACCTTTTGTCGTTATGCTTGGTGATGACTTGATGGATATCACGGACGAAAAGGCTGTTCCGCTTACCAAACAACTCATGGATGACTACGAGCGTACTCATGCGTCTACTATCGCTGTTATGCCAGTCCCTCACGACGAAGTATCTGCCTATGGGGTTATTGCTCCGCAAGGCGAAGGAAAAGACGGCCTTTACAGCGTTGAAACCTTCGTTGAAAAACCTGCACCAGAGGATGCTCCTAGCGACCTTGCTATCATCGGACGCTACCTCCTCACGCCTGAAATTTTCCAAATCCTCGAAAACCAAGCTCCAGGTGCAGGAAATGAAATTCAGCTGACAGATGCAATCGATACCCTCAATAAAACACAACGTGTGTTTGCTCGTGAGTTCAAGGGGGCTCGTTACGATGTCGGAGACAAGTTTGGCTTTATGAAAACATCCATCGACTACGCTCTCAAACACCCTCAAGTCAAAGACGACTTGAAAGACTACCTCATCCAACTCGGAAAAGAGTTAGCTGATGGGGAATAGAAGAACAGTTCATACAAAAAAGAACTAGGATAGTTAATTATCCCAGTTCTTTTTATTTTGTATTGCTATCATCCCGAACATATAAACCAACAAAAGGAAATCGTATTTCTCAGTTAACCCACTTACAAGCTCCATCGAATTGACCTTGAATTTTATGAAAGCGCTACGATGTTATTTGTTTTTTTCTAAAAATAGGAGTACAATGAGTTAGTATAATAAAATAAAAAGCACCGAATCGGTGCGCACTTTTTCAAGTTGTGTACGGACAAAGCCTTATTTTAACTTGCTGTGTTGTTTCGAATAGTTCCAACAACTTCATTGTACTATACTTGTCAAAGATTATCAAGTGAAATGTAAATCATTTTACAGATACGACAAAAAGCTTGTTTATCCTCATTTGAAACAATACAGTTCTAAAACTAAAATATAACTTATAATTAATTTTAGCACATTTTTACCGATATTTCATCATTATTCTATTGAACTCTTTAGTCAGAATGATATAATTAAATTAATTTATATTTTAAGGAGAGTGTTTTGAAAAAGTTCAAATTCCCTAAAGATAATTTAGCTATTCTAACTGAGTTAGTAAAGTTTATAAATGGGTGCATTGACTTAATCAAAGCTCTCATTTCTTAATTTTAAAATTATATCTCAATACAAATACAACGGAGGTTTTTATACATGGAAAACAAAAATTACTCTATCGGACTCGATATCGGAACTAACAGCGTCGGATGGGCCGTCATTACAGATGACTATAAAGTGCCATCTAAAAAGATGAAAGTTTTGGGCAATACCGATAAACACTTTATCAAGAAAAATCTCATCGGGGCTCTATTGTTTGATGAGGGAACTACTGCTGAGGCTAGACGCCTTAAACGAACTGCACGTCGTCGCTATACCCGCCGGAAAAATCGTCTTCGCTATCTTCAAGAAATCTTTGCTGAGGAAATGAGCAAGGTGGATAGTAGTTTCTTTCATCGATTGGATGACTCCTTTTTAATTCCTGAGGACAAAAGAGGGAGTAAATATCCTATTTTTGCTACCTTGGCAGAAGAAAAAGAATACCATAAGCAATTTCCAACTATCTATCATTTGAGAAAGCAACTGGCGGATTCGAAAGAAAAGGCTGACCTGCGCTTGATTTATCTAACGTTAGCTCATATGATTAAATACCGTGGGCATTTTTTATACGAAGATACATTTGATATTAAAAACAATGATATCCAAAAAATCTTTAATGAATTTATAAGCATTTACAACAACACCTTTGAAGGAAATTCGCTTAGTGGACAAAACGTACAAGTAGAAGCAATTTTTACTGATAAAATTAGCAAATCTGCAAAGAGAGAACGCGTTCTAAAACTCTTTCCTGATGAAAAATCCACTGGTCTCTTTTCAGAATTTCTCAAGTTAATTGTAGGAAATCAGGCTGATTTTAAAAAACATTTTGACTTAGAAGAAAAAGCTCCACTACAATTCTCTAGAGATACCTATGATGAGGATTTGGAAAACTTACTCGGACAAATTGGAGATGACTTTGCTGATCTTTTTCTAGTTGCTAAAAAACTCTATGACGCCATCCTTCTATCAGGAATCTTAACCGTTACAGATCCTTCAACCAAGGCTCCACTGTCAGCATCTATGATTGAGCGCTATGAAAATCACCAAAAAGATTTGGCATCTTTAAAACAATTCATCAAAAACAATCTTCCAGAAAAATATGATGAAGTTTTTTATGACGATAGCAAAAATGGTTATGCAAGATATGTCGGAGTTGATTTAAAAGTACGTAAAAGAAATGGTAAATTAGCAACTGAGGAAGAATTTTATAAATATCTCAAGAGCATTTTAAATAATGTTAAAGGGGCAGACTATTTCCTGGATAAAATTGAACGTGAAGATTTCTTGAGAAAACAACGCACCTTTGATAATGGTTCTATTCCTCACCAAATTCATCTTCAAGAGATGAATGCCATTCTCCGTCGGCAAGGAGAACATTATCCATTTCTGAAGGAAAACAAAGAAAAGATAGAGAAAATCTTGACCTTCCGTATTCCTTACTATGTTGGCCCATTGGCTCGTGGCAATCGTGATTTTGCTTGGCTTACTAGAAATTCTGACCAAGCAATCCGACCTTGGAATTTTGAAGAAATTGTTGATAAAGCAAGCTCTGCGGAAGACTTCATCAATAAGATGACTAACTATGACTTGTATCTCCCAGAAGAAAAAGTTCTTCCCAAGCATAGTCTCTTATATGAAAGATTTGCTGTCTATAATGAATTAACAAAAGTAAAATTTATTGCAGAAGGATTGAGAGACTATCAATTCCTTGATAGTGGGCAGAAGAAGCAAATTGTCACTCAATTATTCAAAGAGAAAAGAAAAGTAACTGAAAAAGACATCATCCATTATCTACACACTGTTGATGGCTACGATGGAATCGAACTAAAAGGAATTGAAAAACAATTTAACGCCAGTCTATCTACTTATCATGATTTACTCAAAATTATCAAGGATAAAGCGTTTATGGATGATGCTAAAAATGAAGCAATTCTTGAAAATATCGTCCACACTTTAACTATCTTTGAAGATCGTGAGATGATCAAACAACGTCTTGCTCAATATGACTCCCTCTTTGATGAAAAAGTCATCAAAGCACTAACTCGTCGACATTATACTGGTTGGGGAAAACTCTCTGCTAAGCTGATTAACGGCATCCGTGATAAACAAACTGGCAAAACGATTCTTGATTATCTGATTGACGACGGCTACAGCAATCGTAACTTTATGCAGTTAATCAATGATGACGGGCTTTCTTTCAAAGAAATTATCCAAAAAGCTCAAGTGGTTGGTAAAACAGATAATGTAAATCAGGTTGTCCAAGAGCTTCCAGGAAGCCCTGCTATTAAAAAGGGGATTTTACAAAGTATCAAGATTGTTGAGGAACTTGTCAAGGTTATAGGACACGAACCTGAGTCCATTGTCATTGAAATGGCTCGCGAAAATCAGACAACTACCCGGGGGAAAAAGAATTCCCAACAAAGATATAAGCGAATTGAAAATTCATTAAAAATCTTAGCATCTGGACTTAACTCCAAAATTCTAAAAGAACATCCGACAGATAATATTCAACTTCAGAATGACCGTCTCTTCCTTTACTATCTCCAAAACGGGAGGGATATGTATACTGGGAAACCTCTTGACATCAACCAACTGAGCAGCTATGACATTGACCATATCGTCCCACAGGCCTTTATCAAGGATGATTCGCTTGATAACCGTGTCTTAACTAGTTCAAAGGATAATCGTGGGAAATCCGATAATGTTCCTAGTCTAGAAGTCGTTCAAAAAAGAAAAGCCTTTTGGCAACAATTATTGGATTCTAAATTGGTTTCAGAACGTAAATTTAATAATTTAACCAAAGCCGAACGTGGCGGGCTAGATGAGCGAGATAAAGTTGGCTTTATCAAACGCCAACTAGTTGAAACACGCCAAATCACAAAACATGTTGCACAGATTTTGGATGCTCGCTTCAATAAAGAAGTGACTGAGAAGGATAAGAAGAACCGTACCGTCAAAATCATCACTTTGAAATCCAATCTAGTTTCCAACTTCCGTAAAGAATTTGGGTTATACAAGGTGCGGGAGATCAATGACTACCACCACGCGCATGACGCCTACTTAAATGCAGTAGTGGCTAAGGCTATCCTTAAAAAATATCCTAAACTAGAGCCTGAATTCGTCTATGGTGACTATCAAAAGTACGATCTTAAGAGATACATCTCAAGATCCAAAGATCCTAAAGGCATCGAAAAAGCAACTGAAAAGTATTTCTTCTACTCAAACTTGTTGAATTTCTTTAAAGAAGAGGTGCATTACGCAGACGGAACCATCGTAAAAAGAGAAAATATCGAATACTCCAAAGATACTGGAGAAATCGCTTGGAATAAGGAAAAAGATTTCGCAACAATCAAAAAAGTACTTTCACTTCCGCAGGTGAATATTGTGAAGAAGAGAGAGGTGCAAACAGGCGGCTTCTCTAAAGAATCCATTCTTCCTAAAGGAAATTCTGATAAGTTAATCCCTCGAAAAACAAAGGATATTCTTTGGGAAACTACTAAATATGGGGGATTTGATAGCCCCGTTATCGCCTATTCGATCCTGCTCATAGCTGATATCGAAAAAGGGAAAGCGAAAAAACTGAAGACTGTCAAGACTCTAGTTGGTATTACCATCATGGAGAAAGACGCTTTTGAGAAGAATCCAATAGCTTTCCTTGAAAATAAAGGCTATCATAATGTATGTAAAGAAAATATCCTCTGCCTGCCTAAGTATAGTTTATTTGAACTGGAAAATGGTCGCAGACGACTACTTGCAAGTGCGAAAGAACTTCAAAAAGGCAATGAAATAGTGCTTCCAGTATATTTAACAACCTTGCTCTACCATTCTAAAAATGTCCATAAACTAGACGAACCAGGACATTTAGAATACATTCAGAAACACCGAAATGAATTTAAGGATTTGTTAAATCTTGTATCTGAGTTCTCTCAAAAATATGTCCTCGCGGATGCAAATCTAGAGAAAATCAAGAACTTATATGCAGACAATGAGCAAGCAGATATAGAAATTCTAGCAAATTCGTTTATCAATTTGTTGACCTTTACTGCTTTGGGTGCTCCTGCTGCCTTTAAATTTTTTGGCAAAGATGTTGATCGAAAACGATACACAACTGTATCCGAAATCCTCAACGCCACCCTCATCCACCAATCCATCACTGGTCTCTACGAGACTCGGATTGACTTGAGCAAACTAGGAGAAGACTAATGGGATGGAGAACCGTTGTTGTCAATACACACTCTAAGCTCTCTTACAAGAACAATCACTTGATTTTTAAAGATGCCTCTCGGACAGAGTTGATTCACCTGTCCGAGGTGGACATCCTACTTTTGGAGACGACAGATATTGTTCTCTCTACTATGTTGATTAAACGCTTGGTGGATGAAAATATTTTGGTCATCTTTTGTGATGATAAACGCTTGCCGACAGCATATTTAATGCCTTACTACGGTCGACACGATTCCAGTTTGCAACTCTCTCGTCAAATTACTTGGAGCGAGGAGGCTAAAGCACAAGTTTGGACCACCATTATTGCACAAAAAATTCTCAATCAGGCTTTTTATCTGGGGAGTTGTGGTTTTCTAGAAAAATCTCAGTCCGTCATTGATCTCTATCATGGTTTGGATTTGTTTGATCCTAGTAACCGCGAAGGGCACGCAGCTCGGATTTATTTTAATACCTTGTTTGGAAATGATTTTAGCCGTGAACAAGATAGTGATATCAATGCTGCCTTAGACTACGGTTACACCTTAATTTTGAGTATGTTTGCGCGTGAGATTGTATTGTCTGGTTGTATGACCCAGTTTGGCTTGAAACATGCCAACCAGTTCAATCAATTCAACCTCGCTAGCGATATTATGGAGCCTTTCCGTCCGATTATTGACAGAATCGTCTATGAAAATCGAAACAGTTCTTTTGTCAAAATCAAACGAGAACTTTTCACTATTTTCTCAGATACCTTCCACTACAATAGCAAAGATATGTATCTGTCCAATATCGTCAGTGACTATACTAAAAAAGTCATTCAAGCTCTCAATCAACCCGAGAAAGGAGTTCCTGAGTTTAGGATATGAGTTATCGATATATGCGTATGATTTTAATGTTCGATATGCCAGTTGATACCGTAGAGGAACGCAAGGCCTATCGGAAATTTCGGAAGTTCCTCATAGATGAGGGATTTATCATGCACCAATTCTCCATCTATAGCAAGCTCTTACTCAACAACTCTGCTAATAACGCCATGATTGAACGCCTTAAGACTCATAATCCTAAAAAAGGCAATATTACCCTCTTAACCGTTACAGAAAAGCAGTTTTCTCGCATGATTTACTTAAATGGCGAGCGAAATACCAGCGTAGCAAACTCCGATGCCCGTTTAGTTTTTCTAGGAGAGGAGCCTGGAGATGAAGATTAATTTCCCGCTATTAGACGAACCATTAGCTATTGAAAATGCAACCTTTTTAGTGTTGGAAGACCAGTTTACCTTTTCAACTATCGTCAAGCAATTCTACCAGTACACTGATGAAGGGGAGTTGAAGTTATTTGATAGAAATCTAAAAGCCCTGAAAGAGTCCGAGTTACTACTGATAACGGATGTCTTAGGATACAATCTCAACTCACCTGCCATGCTCAAGCTGATACATGCGGATCTTGAAAATCAACTCAATGATAAACCAGAAGTCAAATCCATGATTGAAAAGTTGGTAGCCACGATTACAGAATTATTGGCATTTGAGTGTTTAGAAAACGAGTTAGACCTAGAGTATGATGAAATTACCATTCTAGAGTTAATCGATGCACTTGGTGTCAAAGTAGAAACCTTGAGTGATACACCTTTTGAAAAGATGCTAGAAATTGTCCAAGTTTTTAAATATCTTTCAAAAAAGAAACTCCTTGTTTTCATCAATGCATCTGCCTATCTATCAAAGGATGAGTTAGTAAATTTGATAGAGTATATCCAACTCAATCAACTAAAAGTTTTATTTGTCGAACCTCGAAAAGTCTATGATTTCCCGCAGTATGTGCTGGATCAAGACTATTTCTTGAACCCTGAAAATATGGTATAATAAGAGTAACAATTGGAACCTGACGATCTGAAGTCTGGCTGGGACGAATGGCGCGATTACGAAATTTCGTAAGAAAAATTTTTCTACGAGGTTTTAGAGCTGTGTTGTTTCGAATGGTTCCAAAACTTTAATGACCGCCTTTTTGATAGGCTTTACGTTTTAGAGCTGTGTTGTTTCGAATGGTTCCAAAACAACTCACTAAAAAAGCTTACGCAGGTATTTGTTTTAGAGCTGTGTTGTTTCGAATGGTTCCAAAACCCGAGAAGTTCCGTAACTTCATTGACAACTGTTTTAGAGCTGTGTTGTTTCGAATGGTTCCAAAACCCGAAATTAAGGTTCACGGATTTGGAGTAAGTTTTAGAGCTGTGTTGTTTCGAATGGTTCCAAAACATACTGATGGATCGCATGAGACTGGCTATTGTTTTAGAGCTGTGTTGTTTCGAATGGTTCCAAAACAGCTATCAACTGTTTGACACTTTGGACGCTGTTTTAGAGCTGTGTTGTTTCGAATGGTTCCAAAACCAAATCACCAACGGCGCGAATTTTATTAGCGTTTTAGAGCTGTGTTGTTTCGAATGGTTCCAAAACATCAATTAAGTGAATGGATTCAATAGGCTTGTTTTAGAGCTGTGTTGTTTCGAATGGTTCCAAAACGGCTCTATCCGTAGTGAAATACATGACGGTGTTTTAGAGCTGTGTTGTTTCGAATGGTTCCAAAACACCTAATACGGCTTGGAAGTATAACTCCCAGTTTTAGAGCTGTGTTGTTTCGAATGGTTCCAAAACTGGAACAAAGCGATAATAGCAATGGACTCAGTTTTAGAGCTGTGTTGTTTCGAATGGTTCCAAAACTGGCAAAATGTTCGAAGAGGACTTCAAAAAGTTTTAGAGCTGTGTTGTTTCGAATGGTTCCAAAACTCGAGTGCCTTTATTTTTAATTTCTTGAACGTTTTAGAGCTGTGTTGTTTCGAATGGTTCCAAAACTATCTTTCGTTCCCTCATTGCCGTTCATTTGTTTTAGAGCTGTGTTGTTTCGAATGGTTCCAAAACATCTTTCAGTCGGTAACGCAAACGCCTATGGTTTTAGAGCTGTGTTGTTTCGAATGGTTCCAAAACCACTCCAAGTTCACAATAACGAATAACTGTGTTTTAGAGCTGTGTTGTTTCGAATGGTTCCAAAACAATCTTTTGATAAGTTTAATAATTTAAGATGTTTTAGAGCTGTGTTGTTTCGAATGGTTCCAAAACCTATTGTTTAGAGCCAAACCAAGTAGAAGAGTTTTAGAGCTGTGTTGTTTCGAATGGTTCCAAAACCCGTGTTGTTTCGAATGGTTCCAAAACTAACTTCTTTGTTATTGATATCGACAAACAGTTTTAGAGCTGTGTTGTTTCGAATGGTTCCAAAACAATGTCTTGTTGCTGACATCAGGGTAAACCGTTTTAGAGCTGTGTTGTTTCGAATGGTTCCAAAACTTCATGTTTTGAGTGATTAGAAGCTCCTATGTTTTAGAGCTGTGTTGTTTCGAATGGTTCCAAAACTCTCTATAAGAACCATATCAAGCCAAAGTTGTTTTAGAGCTGTGTTGTTTCGAATGGTTCCAAAACTACCAACGTTAGCAAAGTTACCTTGCACAAGTTTTAGAGCTGTGTTGTTTCGAATGGTTCCAAAACAGCAAGCTGCCTTCCTGCACGGTGTAGACTGTTTTAGAGCTGTGTTGTTTCGAATGGTTCCAAAACTAAAAATATTTTTTACTTTTTAGAATTTATGTTTTAGAGCTGTGTTGTTTCGAATGGTTCCAAAACTTGAAGAAGTAATTCAAGATATTGGAAAGGGTTTTAGAGCTGTGTTGTTTCGAATGGTTCCAAAACATGCTTGAAAGTGACGAAGCTGTTATCTCAGTTTTAGAGCTGTGTTGTTTCGAATGGTTCCAAAACTATGAAAACAAAGAACGAAAAGACCGATTAGTTTTAGAGCTGTGTTGTTTCGAATGGTTCCAATCTACATAAAAAGCTACTCAAAAAATGAGTAGCTTTTTAACTATTCCCCCTTCCCTTACACATAGCTCATTCCCTTATAGAAAAGGAAAACGGCTAGTGCGATAAAAAGTACGGTTGCTCCGATTCGCTGGCTGGTACTGTACATTCTTCTCTCCCATTTGACTGGAAAGATAACTGCTAGAAAGGCACCTCCTACTGCACCTCCGATATGGCCTGCTAGGCTGATTCCTGGAATCAGAACACTTCCGATAATATTAATCACAAAAAGTGTCAGATAGGATTGCCCCAACTGCTGAATATAGGGGTTGCGAGTTGCGTAACGCAAGACGATAATCGCAGCAAATAGCCCGTAAAGAGAAGTGGAAGCGCCTGCTGCTACAACTTTCGGTGTGAAAGCAAAAACAAAGAGATTGCCCATCATTCCTGATAAGAGATAAAGAAGGAAAAATTGCTTAGAACCGAAAATCTCCTCCACCTGTCGTCCAAGAAAGTAGAGCGAAATCATATTGACAATGAAATGCTCCCATCCGATATGCACAAATATAGCCGAAAAAAGGCGCCAAATCTGCTCAGGGAACAGGCGAATGATCGGTCCATACATGGCTCCAAACTGAAGCAAGGTATCTGCTCGTTCAAAATTTAAACCTGTAAGAACCAACATAAAGAGAAAGACCAATGCGGTTACTAGGAGGAAGAAACTAGTCACAGGATAACGTTTATCAAAGATTTCCTTCATAGATTAGCATCTCCTGGACGGGAATATCATGGTCTTCCAAGTTAAACTCCTGAATTTGACAAGGATAGATTGTACTCAGGCTCTGCCCAGCAAAATTCTCCAGATAGCGGTCGTAGTATCCTCCACCATATCCAATCCGATACCCCTCTGTTGTAAAAGCCAAACCCGGAACATGAATTAAATCAATCTGAGACGGATCCACCACTTCCAAGTCTCCTTGCGGTTCCATTAGACCAAAGGAAGTTTTTACCAACTGCTGCGGATTGTAGACTACAAGGTCCATGCACCCCTTGGGATAGGTTTTGGGTATCAGAACTTTTTTGCCGTCCTTCAGCGCCTGCTCGATCAATTCTTGCGTTTGAAACTCATGCGGAAAAGAGAGATAGGTTGCGATAATCTTAGCTTCTTGGTAAAAGGGATGATTTAAAAATCGCTCTGTTAAAACTTGGTCCATAGCCTGTTTTTGCTCCTGAGATAGAGCCTTCATTTCGTGTAAGACTTGCTTACGTAGTTCTGCTTTCATAGACAATTCCTCTACTCCGCCGCCTTCTTTTTCAGGAAACTAGATACTGCTTCCACCCCAATAGTTAAGGCTTCTTCCTTGGGACTCATCTGAGGATGGTGAAGGGCGTAGGGACTATCGATACCCAGCCAAAACATAACGCCATCTACCTTCGAAAGGAGGTAACCAAAGTCCTCACCTGTCATAGCAGGCTCGATATCAATCAACTCGATTCCGTCTTTTTCTTCAAAGAAATCCATCAGTTTACGCGCCAAGGCTGGATTGTTCTCAACAGGTAGGTAGCCTCCTTGCTTGAGTTCCACTTCGACTTCCATATCAAAGGCTGCTGCAACTCCTTCTGCAACTGTCTTGACCCTTTTTTGTACCAAGAGACTCATGTCCTGAGTCAAGGCGCGAATGGTTCCGTGTAAAAAGGCTGTATCTGTGATGACATTGTTGGTTGTTCCAGCCTGAAAAACGCCAAAGGTCACCACCGCTCCCTCGATTGGGTTGACATTGCGGCTGACAACTGACTGCACCTGGGTCACAAAGTAACTAGCCGCTACCAAGGCGTCATTAGCTTCATGTGGAAAAGCTGCATGTCCCCCTTTTCCTTTGAAATGAATCTTCACCTCACAGGTCCCTGCAAAGAGCGTATGGGTATTGGTCGCAATCTGACCAACCTTCAAATCCGGACGAACATGGAGACCATAAAACTGGTCTGGCAACCAGTCCCCAAAAGCACCATCCTCATACATGAGCATACCACCAGCTTCATTTTCTTCAGCAGGCTGAAATAGGAAGAGCAGATTGTTCTTGGGTTGCTCCTCAAGTGCGCGTTCGAGACAGCCCAAGGCAATGGTCATATGAAAATCATGGCCACAGGCATGCATGCGACCTTGGTGTTGAGAGGCAAAAGGCAGTCCGGTTTGTTCGACGATAGGCAGGCCATCAATGTCTGTTCGCCAACCAATGGTTCGTTCCGGCTGACTTCCCTGCAGGTAGATCAAAATACCCGTCCGCCAAGTACGAATTTGAACAAAGTCCTTGCCCGCAGTCAATTTCTCAATCACATCCAGCAAATAAGCATGAGTCTTGAACTCCTCCAAGCCAATCTCTGGAATCTGGTGTAAATCTCGTCTAGTCTGAATCAAGTCTAACATCTATCTGTCCTCCGATATAGCAGAAAGAGGCTGGAAAAAGGGTTCCGCCTCTTTTTTACTTTTACAATTACAAGGTACGAAGCGCATCCTCTAGCGCTGTTTTTTGTTGAGTTTGGGCATCAATTTCTTTGATGATACGAGCTGGAACACCTGCTACTACAACGTTTTCTGGAACATCTTGGGTAACAATAGCTCCTGCTGCAACAACTGAACCACTGCCGATTTGGACTCCTTCGATAACCACTGCATTGGCACCGATAAGAACATTGTCTCCGACACGGACTGGTTCAGCACTAGCTGGCTCAATCACACCCGCCAAAACTGCACCTGCACCAACGTGACTGTTTTTTCCAACAATAGCACGGCCACCAAGGATGGCACCCATGTCAATCATGGTTCCAGCACCGATTTCAGCACCGATATTGATAACTGCTCCCATCATGATAACAGCATTGTCACCAATTTCAACTTGGTCACGAATAATAGCACCTGGCTCAATACGAGCGTTGATATCACGTTTATCTAGTAAAGGAACTGCAGAATTACGAGCATCTTGCTCAACAATATAGTTTTTATTTTCTACCAAGCCATCAAGAAGAGGAGCCACGTCCTTCCAGTCTCCGAATAAAACATTTCCTAGTTTGACAACAGAGCTTGGCACAGCAGTTGCGAGTTGCCCTTCAAAGGTTACTTTGACACTGGTTTTCTTTTCAGCATTGGCGATAAATTGGATAATTTCTTGAGCGTTCATTTTTGTAGCAGTCATAGGCGCCTCCTGGTTCGTTATAATGATACCTATTCTACCAAAAAAGGCCTCAAATTTGAAGCCTCAACTATCAAATAAGCATCTTTACTTGGCTTGTTTTGCTTCTTCTACAGATAAGAAAATCATCGGAATGATAATCAACACCATAGCTAAAGCCAAAAAACCATCCATGACCAATCCTAGAAAAAGAACACTTAATAAAGCGGAAGAAAGAGGTTCGCTAGCACTTACCACCGATACAACCAACGGGGAAACGAGTGACACAGCCTTCATAGATAGGAAGAAGGCAAAAGCAGTCCCAAACACGGCAATCGTCAGACAAATCAGCATACTTACCAAATCCACTTGAAAACTTATCTGGTAAATAGGGTAAAGGAAATTACTAAAGAGTCCTGCCAGAATCATCCCCCAACCAACAGTCGGAACAAATCCGTAGCGCCGTGCAAAACGTTGGGGAAGGATGACATTAAACATGACCCCTACTGCACTAAACAAACCTGTCACTAGAGCTAAAGGTGTCATGGACAACTGGGACAAGTCCCCTTTTGTAGCCATCAAAAAAATACCTAGCATGGCAATCAAAACATAGAAAACAGCTGTAATCGAAGCCTTCTTCTGGTAGATGATTCGATTGTAAAACAGGATAAAAACTGGGCTGATAAATTGCAAAATGGTTGCCGTCGTCGCATTGGAATACTCAACGCAGAGATAAAAGAAAAACTGCACAGAAAAAATACCTAGAATAGCATAGGCTAAAAAAGGTAGATAATTTTTCTTATCACGCCAGATGTCCAATAATCGAGTGCGCAACTGAAAGGCCGATAAGCCTAAAACCAAACTCCCCGCCACTAGTAAACGCATAGAAGTAATCCATCCAGAAGACACTGGATAATGAGTGAAAAAATACTCTCCTAAAATCCCACAGATCCCCCAGATTAGGCCTGAGAGTAGCGAGTATAGTGTTCCCTTAACAATCTTTTTCTGATAATGATTCATACTCCTATTGTAACACGAAACCAACAAAGAAAAAAGTAGCAACAAGGAGAAATTACTAACCTTGCTACTACTCTATCTTAGCGATTAAACAGACGTGAACGTCCTGTAGAACCACTCTGAGTATTTCCACTCGAGCTTGTTGTTCCCGAACCGCTACTTGAGCTTGGAGGAGTTACTGCAGGAATACTTCCTAGAATATTCTTCCAAGCATTCTGATAATCTGCATCGCTTCCTCCAATAGCAAAGCGATAGGTGGTTACTGGCGCCCCTTCTTTAGTAGCCCAGTAACTTGTTACGGTAGAACCGGAAACGTTGACTTCTTTGCCATTAATTGAAACCTTGCCCGGTTTCTCCCCTGTCGACTTGAGAACTTGTGACTTGGTCACACTTGAGTCAAGATTAAAGCGCTCATTCCCCCAAATGCCAGGTTTTGCTTGTTGAATGGCATTAACCAAGTGGGCCATATAGTTGGCATTGCGGTAGTGGCCCGCCCCTTTGGCTAGTGGTCGGTTGTCATCGTGACCTAGCCAGCCACCCAAGGTCAAGCGAGGCGTAGAAAGCATAAGCCACATATTTTCATCTTCATTGGTTGTACCAGTTTTTCCAATCCAGTCGGCGCTAGCGAGGCTTGGATTGATGGTAGCCAAGTCTGTCTGGAAACTTGAGGTAATCCGAGATGAAATGACATCGCGAAGCAAACTTTGCATGATGGTCGCTGTCGCTTTTGAGTAAACTTGGACAGGTTTATCTTTATGTTCATAAACCACTCGACCATCTGTTGACTCGATCTTCGCAATCATATGTTTCTTATGGTAAACTCCGTTGTTGGCCAGAGTCTGATATCCGTTAGTATGCTGAGCAACTGTAACGTCAATTCCTCCGCCCATCGGTAAACTCTCAATACCATATTCTGGGATTTCGTAACCCATTTTTTCCATATAGCCTTTAACATCAACACCCTTCTCTCGAAGTGTACGATAAGTCCAGTAGGCTGGGATATTCCATGAGTAGTTAAGGGCCTCCCCTAACGTCATCATGCCCGTACCAGGACTATTGACATACATGATAGGATTGCCGTTTGAAAAGTTGGTTGGATAGTTTGATAAGATACTTGCACTTCCCATCAGACCTTGGTCAATGGCAATACTGTAAGCCAATATCGGCTTAGTAGTCGAAGCAGGAGAACGTTTTGTGTCGATAGCGTGGTTATTCTGATTTTTTTGATAATTGCGACCACCGACAAATCCAAGAATAGCTCCCGTTTGGTTGTCCATGAGGACATTCCCTACCTCAGGCTGGCCTGTCGAATCATCTAGCAGATAGCCGTAGGTCGCAACCGCATTTTGCATCGCAGCATGAACATTTTTATTAATAGTTGTCGTAATCTTATATCCACCATTTTCAATTTCCTTAGTCGCCAAATCACGATAAGCTTTCTGGATGGATTCATTCTTTTGCTCTTGTACAGAAACATTATCTCTCTGAATCAGGTAGTCGTACATCCGATCAGTAGCTTCTGCCAAGGTTGCGAAGTAGAGATAGTCACGCGAAGTACCGCTGACACTACCAGATGGTAAGAAGTCTTTCTTAAAATCATAATCCTTGTACTTGTCGTAATCCTCCTGACTTAGAGCCCCTGTCCGGTACATATTATAGAGAACATCTCTAGCCCGTTTGACCCCCAGAGCCAAATCCTCCTCGCTCTTCATACTACCGTCAGATTCATAAGGGGAGTAACTGATTGGGCTCTGTGGCAATCCTGCGATAAAGGCTGCTTGAGGGATCGTTAAATCCGAAGCCTTAACTCCAAAGATCCCTTCTGCAGCCTGTTGGGCACCTGCAATATTTTGGCCTTTATGATTGCGACCAAAAGGAGCAATGTTAAGGTAGGTTGTTAAAATCTCATCCTTACCCATAGCTCGCTCTAAAGCTAGAGCATCAATGATTTCTTTGGCCTTACGAGCTAGAGTGGGAGCATCCCCCACCACTTGCTGCTTGATAACCTGCTGAGTCAAGGTCGAACCACCACTGGATGACCCCAGACCGACAAAAGTTCCCAAGGTCGCACGAATAACGGCCTTAGGCACAACTCCCTTGTGCTCGTTGAAATTCTCGTCCTCTGTCGCAATGATAGCCTTTTTAAGATTATCCGAAATAGCACCTGAAGCGACTGAAGTGCGCAACAAATCGCCCTCAATCGAGGCAATGGTACTGCCGTCAGAATAAGTGATTTCTGAGATAGAGGCAATATCCTTCACTTGCTTGACCAACTCTTCTGCTTGAGGTACTTGGGCCTTGTCAAATAGGGCAACTCCATAACCCATAGCCACGCCAGCACCAAACAGTCCACCAATAAAGCCTAGGATAAAGAGAGTGTTAAAGACTATTTTAAACCCACTCAAAACCCTAGCAAAATTAGATCCTGCCTTTCTAACCTTATCAGAAGAGGTCGCTTTTTTATCGATTTTCTTATCTGCTTGTCTTTGTTTCCATTTAGCAGTTAGCTGCTGGAAAAAATGCAGCATTTTTGTTTTTAATTCATTAATTCTTTCTTTCATGAATGTCCTCGCTTTCTCTATTATACCATAAAAGGGAAACTTTCAATAAAATAGCCACTTTCTTCCCTATTCCACTAGGCTATTAATCAAGTTTGTGATACAATAGGTAGAAACAATATTTTATAAAGGAGAAAAGACACATGCACATTTTTGATGAGCTAAAAGAGCGTGGTTTGATTTTTCAAACGACTGATGAAGAAGCTTTGCGCAAAGCCCTAGAAGAAGGTCAAGTTTCTTATTATACTGGCTACGATCCAACCGCTGACAGCCTTCACCTAGGCCACCTTGTCGCAATCTTGACAAGTCGTCGTTTGCAACTAGCAGGTCACAAACCTTATGCGCTCGTTGGCGGTGCTACAGGTCTCATCGGAGATCCGTCCTTCAAAGATGCTGAACGTAGTCTCCAAACAAAAGACACAGTAAATGGCTGGGTCAAGTCTATCCAAGGACAACTTTCTCGTTTTCTTGACTTTGAAAATGGGGAAAATAAAGCTGTCATGGTCAATAACTACGACTGGTTTGGCAGCATCAGCTTCATTGACTTCCTTCGTGATGTCGGAAAATACTTCACTGTCAACTACATGATGAGCAAGGAGTCTGTGAAGAAACGGATTGAAACAGGGATTTCTTACACTGAGTTTGCCTACCAAATCATGCAAGGGTATGACTTCTACGTCCTTAACCAAGAGCACAACGTAACGCTACAAATCGGTGGTTCTGACCAGTGGGGAAATATGACCGCAGGTACCGAATTGCTTCGTCGTAAGGCTGACAAGACTGGTCACGTTATTACTGTTCCACTCATCACAGACGCAACTGGTAAGAAATTTGGTAAATCTGAAGGAAATGCAGTCTGGCTCAATCCTGAAAAGACTTCTCCATACGAAATGTACCAATTCTGGATGAACGTCATGGATGCTGACGCTGTTCGCTTCTTGAAGATCTTTACTTTCTTGTCACTTGATGAGATTGAAGAGATCCGCAAACAGTTTGAAGCGGCTCCACATGAACGCTTGGCTCAAAAAGTCCTCGCTCGTGAAGTCGTAACACTTGTCCACGGTGAAGAAGCCTATAAGGAAGCCCTCAATATCACAGAGCAACTCTTTGCAGGAAACATCAAAAACCTTTCTGTCAAAGAACTCAAACAAGGACTTCGTGGTGTGCCAAACTACCAAGTACAGGCAGACGAAAACCACAATATCGTGGAACTCCTCGTGTCATCTGGTGTGGTGAATTCAAAACGCCAAGCCCGTGAAGATGTTCAAAATGGAGCCATCTACGTCAACGGCGACCGTATCCAAGACCTTGACTATGTCTTGAGTGACGCAGATAAGTTAGAAAACGAACTAACTGTTATCCGCCGCGGGAAGAAAAAATACTTCGTTCTTACATACTAAAAAAGAAGACTGGGGGCATTTGCCATCCAGTCCTTTTTTTGCTAGACTAAAACTATGAATACAAACCTCAAACCAAAACTCCAGCGCTTTGCATCTGCTAGCGCCTTTGCCTGCCCCGTTTGCCAAGAAAGACTGACCTTGGTAGAAACTAGTCTCAAGTGCAGCAATCGTCATTCTTTTGACCTAGCAAAATTCGGCTATGTCAATCTAGCACCTCAAATCAAGCAATCTGCCAACTATGACAAAGAAAATTTCCAAAATCGCCAGCAAATCCTAGAAGCTGGCTTTTATCAGGCTATCTTAGAAGGTATTTCTGACCTACTAGCGACTAAATCATCTGCAAAAACTGTCTTGGACATCGGCTGTGGCGAAGGCTTCTACTCTCGCAAACTCCAAGAAACCCACTCCAACAAAACCTTCTACGCCTTCGATATTTCAAAAGACTCGGTCCAAATTGCAGCCAAAAGCGAACCAAACTGGGCAGTCAATTGGTTTGTCGGTGACCTAGCTCGCCTTCCTATAAAAGACACCAGCATGGATATCCTGCTTGATATCTTTTCGCCTGCCAACTATGGGGAATTCCGTCGTGTTCTATCCAAAGATGGTATCTTGATCAAGGTCATCCCGACTGAAAATCACCTCAAGGAAATCCGTCAAATGGTGCAGGACCAGCTGACAAAGAAGGATTATTCCAACCAAGATATCAAGGAACATTTCCAGGAACATTTCAGCATCCAATCTCGCCAGATTGCTTCCTTAACAAAACCTATCACAGCAGAGCAACGCCAAGCCCTGCTTTCCATGACACCCCTTCTCTTTCATGTTGACCAGACCAAGATTGACTGGAATCAACTGACGGAGATTACCATCGAAGCAGAGATTCTGGTTGGAAAAGCACTGTAAGCCAGTTTTGGAGATACTACAAAACCCGCACCTCTTTTTGAGGTGCGGGTTTAAATCGCGATTTTTCAACTGTCTATCCGAAAAGTGGAAAAAATTTTAACCTCTCCATTTATTTTCGATTCGAAATGACAAATTTATCAATGAATAATAAGTGAAATGAGGCAAGTGTAATCCCCAAATAGCACCCATGATAAGAGATTTCTTGATGGGTAAGTGGAAAAAGAGTACGATTCCCCGTCAAGAGGGATGACAAAATCACAAATAGTATCCAAAATAAATCAGTCCATTTATATTTTGAAAAATATTTTTTCCACATAAAAACACCTTCTTTCTTCACCACAATGCTATTATAATACAAATTGTAAGCGGATACAAGAAATATGAGGTCATCAACTGCGAAGAATCATGAGACTGAAATACAGTGAAAAGCAGTATTTCTAAAACTTCAACGTATCTATGATTTATCTCTTTTTAGACCTGATTGGCTAAAATCCACATCATTCAAAAAAGCGATTAGTATAAATTTTGTATCTTAGTTCAAGTGCCAGATATCTTCATTGTACTGAGCGATTGTACGGTCAGATGAGAAGAATCCTGCTTTAGAAATGTTAACGATGACTTTATCCAACCATGCGTCACGATCTTCGTAGTCAGCAAGCATTTGCTCTTTGACTTTGATGTAGTCTTCCAAGTCAAGGAGAGTCATGAACCAGTCTTTGTTGATCAATTCGTTGTAAAGACGTTCCAAGCGTTCTTTCTTGCCTACTGCAAGAACAGCGTCACTCACGATGAAGTCAACCAATGGTTTGATAGCTTCACGAGCGTAGAATTCGCTTGATTTGTAAGCTGCTTTTGCGTAAAGGTCGATAACAGTTTCTGAATCTTCACCGAAGATGTAGATATTTTCGTCGCCAACCAACTCAGCGATTTCCACGTTAGCTCCGTCCATAGTACCAAGAGTCAAGGCTCCGTTCAACATGAATTTCATGTTACCAGTACCTGAAGCTTCTTTAGAAGCAAGTGAGATTTGTTCTGAGATGTCACATGCTGGGATGAGGAAGCTTGCTGCAGTAACGTTGTAGTTTTCAACCATAACCACTTGCAAGTGTGGAGCTACTTCTGGATCATTTGCAATCACTTCTGACAAGCAAAGGATCAAGTGAATGATGTCTTGGGCGATTGTGTAGGCAGGAGCTGCTTTACCACCAAAGAAGACTGTGATTGGACGAGCAGGAATGTTACCAGCCTTGATATCAAGGTATTTGTGGATGACATACAAAGCGTTCATTTGTTGGCGTTTGTACTCGTGAAGACGTTTAATTTGGATATCAAAGATAGAGTTTGTATTGATTTCCACACCTTGGTGATCTTTCAAGTGACGAGCCAATTTACGTTTGTTGTGAGCCTTGATGCTTTCCAATTTTTCTTTAACAGCAGCCTTGTCTTCGTATGACAAGAGTTTTTCAAGCTCATCTGCTTCATGGTGCCAACCACGGCCAATAATCTCATCCAAGTAGTGAGACAGTCTTGGGTTGGCATGCATGAGCCAACGACGGAATGTGATACCGTTTGTTTTGTTATTGAATTTTTCTGGGTAGATGTCGTAGAAAGCTTTCAACTCTGAGTTCTTCAAGATTTCAGTGTGAAGAGCTGCAACCCCGTTTACGCTGTATCCGTAGTGGATATCCATGTGCGCCATGTGTACACGATCATTCTCATCGATGATTTGAACAGCTGAGTCTTTGTATTCTGCTTTAACACGGCGGTCCAATTCTTTGATGATTGGTACCAAGTGAGGAACCACTTCTTCCAAGAATTCAAGAGGCCATTTTTCAAGGGCTTCAGCAAGGATTGTGTGGTTAGTGTAGGCAGTCATGCTACGAACGATAGAGATTGCTTCATCAAGTTCGATACCACGCGCAGTCAAAAGACGGATCAATTCAGGAATCACCATTGATGGGTGAGTATCGTTGATTTGTACAACTGCGTAGTCCGCAAGGTCATGCAAGTTGCTTCCTTTTTCGATTGCTTCGTCGATGATTAATTGCGCACCGTTTGAAACCATGAAGTATTGTTGGAAGATACGGAGCAATTCACCTTGCTTGTCGCTATCGTCTGGGTAAAGGAAGAGAGTCAAGTTGCGAGCGATATCTGTCTTGTCAAAGTTGATACCATCTTCGATGATAGAAGAATCAACTGAATCCAAGTCAAACAAACGCAAGCGGTTTTTAGTAGCTGTCTTGTAACCAGGTACATCGATATCGTAAAGGGTAGATGTCAATGTGAAGTGTGCAAATGGCACTTGGTAGCTACGGCTTGAGCGTACCAACCAGTTTTGCTCTGTCAACCAAGCGTTAGGAATCGTTTCTTGTTGGTTGTTTTTAAGAACTTGTTGGAAAAGACCGAAGTGGTAGTTCAATCCAACACCGTCACCATTCAAACCAAGTGTAGCGATTGAGTCGATAAAGCAGGCTGCCAAACGTCCCAAACCACCGTTACCAAGTGATGGTTCCAATTCTACTTCTTCGATTTCGATCAACTCTTTACCTGCAGCAGCAAGTTCTTTCTTCACATCGTCGTAAAGACCAAGGTTAATCAAGTTGTTTGACAAGAGTTTACCAATCAAGAACTCAGCTGAGATGTAGTAAACTTTTTTCTTACCAGTGTTGACTGGTTTTTGGCTGCTAGCAAGCTTGCTGTAGTTAAGAAGAGCAAGGTAAAGCTCTTCATTGCTACATTCTGCAATGGTTTTATTGTAACGTTTTTGTACAAATTCGTTTAATGGTAACATGTTTATGTGTCTCCTGATAATGTCTTATTTCTTTAATTCTACCAAATTTTCATTGATTCGGCGATAAATTGTAGTCAAGTCAAGCAAAGTTTCTTCAACAGCTGGTGTGAGTTGGTCTGCTGTCATACGCCATGACCAGTTTCCGCCAAGAGTAGATGGGAAGTTCATACGAGCTGACTCATCTAGTTCTAGCAAGTCTTGCATAGTTGCAATAGCCATGAAGCTAACAGATGAAAAAACTGTGCGAAGCATTGCGTGTGGCACTGTTTCATACTCTTTACGGTTCGTATAACGAGCCATGTATTCACGAGTTGGATCGTCGATTTCATTACGGTACCAACCAAGAACCGTATTGTTATCGTGTGTTCCTGTGTACATAACAGAGTTGGCAGGTGCCAAGTGTGGGCTATCAATACTTTCGTCTTCTGGGTTGAAGGCGAATTGAAGAATCTTCATCCCTGGGAAGCCAGTACGCTCACGCAACTCGATGACTTCATCTGTCATGAAACCGAGGTCTTCTGCGATGATGTTTAGCTCACCAAGCTCTTCCTTAACGGCTGCGAAGAGTTTGTAGCCTGGACCTTTCACCCATTTACCAGGTGCTGCTGTATCGGAACCAGCAGGAATTTCCCAGTAAGATTCGAAACCGCGGAAGTGGTCGATACGAACGATATCGTAGATTTTGAAGCTTTCGCGCAAGCGTTCAATCCACCATTTGTACCCGTCTTTGTCCATCGCTTCCCAGTCATAGATTGGGTTCCCCCAAAGCTGACCAGTGGCAGAAAACTCATCTGGTGGGCATCCTGCGATGCAAGTTGCTTTACCATTGGCATCTGTCTTGAAGAGGTGTGGATTTGCCCACATGTCGCTTGAATCTTCCGCTACATAGATAGGCATGTCTCCAACGATTTCGATGTGGTTATCGTTAGCGTAAGCTTTCAATTTCAACCATTGTTGGAAGAAAAAGTATTGAGTCACACGATGGTAAACCAACTTGTCTGCCAATTTCTCACGGTAGCTTTCAAGCGCCGAAACTTTACGAGCACGAGCATCTGCGTCTGGCCATTCTGTCCAAGCAAGATTGTTAAAATGCTCTTTGATAGCCATATACTCTGCGAAGAGTTCGAGCCATGATTGGTTGTCTTTAGCAAACTTCTCAAAATCTTTGACATCACCCACTTCCAAGAAGCGTTTCACTGCTTTTTCTAAAAGTGGACGACGTGCATAATAAATCTTCGCATAGTCAACTTCAGATGCATCGCTACCAAAGTCAACACCTTTAAGATCACTGGCTTCGAGCAAGCCTTGCTCTACCAAGATATCAAGGTCGATAAAATGCGTATTTCCAGCAAAGGCCGAGAATGATTGGTATGGAGAATCTCCATAGCTTGTTGTCCCAAGAGGGAGGATTTGCCAGTAACGTTGCTTCGTACGAACCAAGAAATCAACGAAATCATAGGCAGTCTGGCCAAATGATCCAATCCCGTATGCTCCTGGCAGAGAAGAGATGTGCATCAACACACCACTTTGACGTTTTTTCATAATAGCACCTCATGTGTTTGTTATAAAACGTTGCGTAATCAAGGCGCAAACGTTTGCGTTAAATTAAGTATAGCGTATTTCAAACACAAATGCAAGCGTTTTTAAAAAATTTTTTTGAATTATTTTAATCAAACAAAACTTGTTCCCACTGATATTTTATGAAATAAGCGAAAAAATTTTTAAAGATTTTCTAATTTAAGATAATTCATTCCCAATATCTGCTTTATTTTCTGAAAAACCGAGCCGGATTTACGCAATCGTTTCCCTAATATATTTCCTATTCAAGAAAAACAAGCGTTTTAAGTTCTTTCCTATATAAGGGCTTTAACAAATGTTTGAAACCTTAAAATTTTTTTAAAAAACTTTTTAAAAAAGCTTGCAACCGTTTTCTATTTGTGCTATACTAAGCTCATAAAAGAAAACGTTTGCGTTTTCTAAATAAATTATACTGTTATTCTTTAGGAGGAATACACTATGTCATCTAAATTCATGAAGAGCGCTGCTGTGCTCGGAACTGCTACTCTCGCTAGCTTGCTCTTGGTAGCTTGCGGAAGCAAATCTGCTGACAAAGCAGCTGATACTAGCTCTTCAGAAGCACAAGAACTCACTTTCTACGTTGAAGACCAATATAAAGCCTTCGCTGAATCAGCTGCAAAAGCTTATGAAAAAGAATCTGGCGTAAAAGTTACTATCAAAACAGGTGACCAAATGGGTGGTCTTGATAACCTTTCACTTGACAACCAATCTGGTAAGGCTGCTGATGTTATGATGGCTCCATACGACCGTGTAGGTAGCCTTGGTACTGACGGACAACTTTCAGAAGTTACTCTTAGTGATGGTGCAAAGACCGATGACAAAACAAAATCTCTTGTAACTGTTGGTGGTAAAGTATATGGTGCTCCAGCCGTTATCGAATCACTCGTTTTGTACTACAATAAAGACTTGCTAAAAGAAGCTCCTAAAACTTTTGCTGATTTAGAAAACCTTGCTAAAGATAGCAAATACGCTTTTGCTGGTGAAGATGGTAAAACTACTGCCTTCCTAGCTGACTGGACAAACTTCTACTACTCATACGGACTTCTTGCTGGTAACGGTGCTTACGTATTCGGCCAAAATGGTAAAGATCCTAAAGATATCGGACTTGCAAACGAAGGTGCCATCACAGCTATCAACTACGCTAAATCTTGGTACGAAAAATGGCCAAAAGGTATGCAAGATACTGAAGGAGCTCCAAACTTAATTCAAACTCAATTCCAAGAAGGTAAAACTGCTGCTATCATCGATGGTCCTTGGAAAGCTCAAGCATTCAAAGATGCTAAAGTAAACTACGGTGTTGCGACTATCCCAACTCTTCCAAACGGTAAAAACTACGAAACATTTGGTGGTGGTAAAGCTTGGGTTATCCCAGCAAGCACTAAGAACCTTGAAGGAGCTCAAAAATTTGTAGACTTCCTTGTATCAACTGAACAACAAAAAGCGTTCTACGACGCTACAAATGAAATCCCAGCCAACACTGAAGCTCGCACTTATGCTGAAGGCAAAAAAGATGAGTTGACAACAGCCGTGATTGAACAGTTCAAGAACGCTCAACCAATGCCAAACATCTCACAAATGTCAGCTGTTTGGGACCCAGCTAAAACAATGCTCTTTGAAGCTGTAAGTGGTAAGAAAGATGCGAAAACAGCTGCTAACGATGCTGTAACATTGATCAAGGAAACAATCAAACAAAAATTTGGTGAATAATTGATTTGTTCAAGGGGGGTGGAAGCAAAATCCCCCTTTGAATTTATAGATACGCTTCTTATCAGTTGTATGTATCTTACGATTGAATCTGAGTTTTATCTCGCATCCTATGAAAGGAGTAATCATGGAAAAACAACAGCCTCGCAAAGCAGCCTTGCTGTCAATCATTCCTGGTTTAGGACAAATCTATAACAAACAAAAAGCTAAAGGATTTATTTTCCTTGGTGTTACTGTTTTATTTGTTCTGTATTTTCTAACACTTGCAAGCCCTGAATTGAGCAATTTGATCACACTTGGTGACAAACCTGGTCGTGACAATTCACTTTTCATGCTGATTCGTGGTGCTTTTCACTCTATCTTTGTTGTCGTTTACTTACTCTTTTATATCTTTAATATCAAAGATGCACATACGACTGCTAAACGTATCAACAACGGTATTCCTGTAGCTCGTACCTTCAAGGATATGGTTAAGGGCGTTTATGAAAATGGGTTCCCATACCTTTTAATCATCCCATCGTATGTAGCGATGACATTTGCGATTATCTTCCCTGTTATCGTAACCTTGATGATCGCCTTTACCAACTATGACTTCCAACACTTGCCACCAAACAAATTGTTGGACTGGGTTGGTTTGACGAACTTCACAAACATCTGGAGCTTGAGCACCTTCCGTTCAGCCTTTGGTTCTGTTCTTTCTTGGACCATTATCTGGGCCTTGGCTGCTTCTACTTTGCAGATTGTCATTGGTATCTTTACAGCCATCATTGCCAACCAACCATTTATCAAAGGAAAACGTATCTTTGGTGTTATTTTCCTTCTTCCTTGGGCAGTTCCAGCCTTCATCACTATCTTGACATTCTCAAACATGTTTAATGATAGTGTCGGTGCCATCAACACCCAAGTCTTGCCTCTTTTGTCTAAGGTTCTTCCTTTCCTAGATGGAGCTCTTATCCCTTGGAAAACAAATCCAACTTGGACGAAGGTTGCCTTGATTATGATGCAAGGTTGGCTAGGATTCCCATACATTTACGTTTTGACTTTGGGTATCTTGCAGTCTATTCCTAACGACCTCTACGAAGCGGCTTACATCGATGGGGCCAATGCTTGGCAAAAATTCCGCAACATCACTTTCCCTATGATTTTGGCTGTTGCAGCACCAACATTGATCAGCCAATACACCTTCAACTTTAACAACTTCTCTATCATGTATCTCTTTAATGATGGAGGGCCTGGTACTGTCGGAGGCGGAGCCGGTTCAACTGATATCTTGATTTCATGGATTTACCGTTTGACAACAGGTACATCTCCTCAATACTCTATGGCGGCAGCTGTTACCTTAATTATCTCAATCATTGTCATCTCTATCTCTATGATCGCATTCAAGAAACTACACGCATTTGATATGGAGGACGTCTAAGATGAATAACTCAATCAAACTCAAACGTAGACTGACTCAAACCCTCACTTACCTCTACTTGATTGGCCTATCAATCGTGATTATCTATCCACTTTTGATTACCATCATGTCAGCCTTTAAAGCAGGTAACGTCGCAGCCTTTAAACTCGATACCAACATCGACTTCAATTTTGATAACTTTAAAGGACTCTTTACTGAAACCTTATACGGCACTTGGTATCTCAATACCTTGATTATCGCCTTGATTACCATGGTTGTTCAAACAAGTATCATCGTACTGGCTGGTTATGCCTACAGCCGATACAACTTCTTGGCTCGTAAGCAAAGTTTGGTCTTCTTCTTGATCATTCAAATGGTGCCAACCATGGCCGCATTGACCGCCTTCTTCGTTATGGCGCTTATGTTGAACGCTCTTAACCATAGCTGGTTCCTCATCTTCCTCTACGTCGGAGGAGGTATTCCGATGAATGCTTGGCTCATGAAAGGTTACTTCGATACCGTGCCAATGTCTCTTGACGAATCTGCGAAACTAGATGGTGCAGGACACTTCCGTCGCTTCTGGCAAATCGTTCTCCCTCTTGTTCGCCCAATGGTGGCTGTACAAGCTCTTTGGGCCTTCATGGGACCTTTCGGGGATTATATCCTCTCTAGTTTCTTGCTTCGTGAGAAAGAATACTTTACTGTTGCCGTTGGTCTCCAAACCTTCGTTAGCAATGTGAAAAACATGAAGATTGCCTACTTCTCAGCAGGTGCTATCCTCATCGCCCTTCCAATCTGTATTCTCTTCTTCTTCCTACAAAAGAACTTTGTTTCAGGACTTACAAGTGGTGGCGACAAGGGATAATCTATCCCCGCCACCCTTTTTCATTTTGGAGCATGTTGCTACAGCTACAAGATTGGACACCCTTCTACAAATCTTATTGAAACTATCTTTCAATAAGGAATTGATTTACTAGACTTGAAATAAAGCACATTTCTCTATATAATAATACTCATATAGAAAACACTTTTAGAAAGATGCCTATGCTTCCATATCCATTCTCGTATTTCTCTAGTATCTGGGGATTTCGTAAGCCCCTATCAAAACGTTTCGGACTTAACTGGTTTCAGCTTTTCTTTACTAGCATTTTCCTCATCAGTTTGTCCATGATTCCGATTGCCATTCAAAACAGCTCACAGGAAACGTACCCACTGGATACCTTTATCGACAATGTCTACACTCCACTGACAGATGAAGCCATCATGGACTTGTCAGAGAATACACAAATCGTAGATGGAAAGCTGAACTACTCAGGTACGAAGAATCAGCAACCTTCTCTTTTGCTTGGTCCAAGCCAAAGCAAAGAACTGCCAAAGGACTTACAACTTCATTTTGATACGGAAGAACTTGTCATCAGCAAGGAAAGTAAAGAGCTGACTCGTATTCGCTACCACGCGATTCAAACGGAGAGTTTCCAGAGCAAGGAAGATTTAACCCAGGCCATTTCTAAAGACTGGTACCAACAAAACCGGGTCTATATCAGTCTCTTTCTCGTTCTTGGTGCAAGCTTCCTCTTTGGATTAAATTTCTTCATTGTCTCTCTTGGAGCTAGCTTTCTCCTTTATATCACCAAAAGATCACGCCTCTTTTCATTTAGGACCTTTAAAGAGTGCTACCATTTTATCTTGAACTGTTTAGGATTGCCCACTCTGATTACGCTTATTTTGGGACTTTTCGGCCAAAATATGGCAACCCTTATCACTGTACAAAACATTCTTTTTGTTCTTTATCTGGTCACCATTTTTTACAAGACACACTTCCGTGATCCAGATTATCATAAATAGGAGATTTTTATGCCCGTTACGATTAAAGACGTGGCCAAGGCAGCAGGTGTCTCACCTTCCACTGTTACCCGCGTTATTCAAAACAAATCAACGATTAGTGATGAAACCAAAAAACGAGTTCGCAAGGCTATGAAGGAGCTCAACTACCATCCCAACCTCAATGCTCGTAGCTTGGTAAGTAGCTATACTCAGGTTATCGGCCTGGTGCTCCCTGATGACTCGGATGCCTTTTACCAAAATCCTTTCTTCCCATCTGTCCTACGAGGGATTGCCCAAGTCGCGTCTGAAAACCACTACGCTATCCAGATTGCAACGGGAAAAGATGAGAAAGAACGTCTCAAAGCTATTTCCCAGATGGTCTATGGTAAGCGTGTAGATGGTTTGATTTTCCTCTATGCCCAAGAAGAAGATCCTTTGGTTAAGCTAGTAGCAGATGAGCAATTCCCTTTCCTCATTCTCGGAAAATCTACTTCACCCTTTATCCCTCTTGTTGATAATGACAATGTCCAGGCAGGTTTTGATGCAACAGAATATTTCATCAAAAAAGGATGCAAGCGAATTGCCTTCATCGGAGGAACCAAAAAACTTTTCGTAACACAAGATCGTCTAATGGGTTATGAGTTAGCTCTTAAACAATACCAACTTCCTATTGATCCAAATCTGACCTACTTTGCGACCGAATTTCTTGAAGATAATGGTTATCGCTTTAGTAAACTTCTCTTCGAACATGATCCAAATATTGATGCTATTATTACTATTGATAGCCTTCTTGCTGCAGGGGTCTGTGATTACATCGCAAAACACCAACTGGATGTCCCTGTCCTCAGCTTTGACTCGGTCAACCCTAAACTGAACTTGGCAGCCTATGTGGATATCAATAGCCTGGAACTTGGACGCGTTTCCTTTGAAACCATTCTCCAGATTATTAACGATGCCAAAAACAATAAACAGATTTGTTACCGCCAGTTGATTGGACACAAAATTATCGAAAAATAAAGACCAGCCCCAGTGAACTGCACCCCAAAAGTTAGACAGAAAAATCTAACTTTTGGGGTGTTTTATTATGAAATTGAGTTATGAAGATAAAGTTCAAATCTATGAACTAAGAAAACAAGGATATAGCTTAGAGAAGCTTTCAAATAAATTCGGGATAAACAATTCTAATCTTAGGTACATGATTAAATTGATTGATCGTTACGGAATGGAGTTCGTCAAAAAAGGAAAAAATCGTTACTATTCCCCTGAATTAAAACAAGAAATGATTAATAAAGTCTTACATGAAGGCTGGACTAAAGATAGAGTTTCTCTTGAATACGGCCTCCCAAGTCGTACGATACTTCTTAACTGGCTAGCACAATACAAGAAAAACGGGTATACTATTGTTGAGAAAATAAGAGGGAGAGTACCTAAAATGGGACGTAAACGGAAGAAATGACAGAACTAGAGCGACTCCAAGAGGAGAATGAACGCTTACGGACTGAGGTGGCTTACCTAAAAATGTTAAAAGAGTTAGAGGAAAGGGACGAAGCCTTAGAGCGAGAAAAGTAGAGACAGTTAGAAGAATGGCTTCAGGAGGATTTCGACTAGATTTACTTCTTGAAGCGGCTCGTTTACCTCGCTCAACTTACTACTATCAGTTGAAGCAACTAGATGGGCTTGACAAAGATAAAGAGCTTAAAATCGAAATTCAGGCCATTTATAATGACCATAAAGGAAATTATGGCTATCGTAGAGTTACTCTTGAACTAAGAAATCGTAGTTTTACAGTGAATCATAAGAAAGTTCAACGTCTGATGAAGGTCCTTGGTTTAAGTGCTCGAATTCGTCGGAAACGAAAGTATTCTTCCTACAAAGGAGAGATTGGTAAGAAAGCAGACAACCTGATTCAACGTCAGTTTGAAGCATCAAGGCCAATGGAAAAGTGCTATACGGATGTGACAGAGTTTGCCATTCCAAATAGCACACAGAAATTGTATTTATCGCCTGTTTTAGATGGCTTTAATAGCGAAATTATCGCCTATAATCTTTCTTGTTCTCCTAATTTAGAACAAGTGAAAGCTATGCTGGAGCAGACCTTTACAGAGAAATACTATGAGAATACGAGTCTCCATAGTGATCAAGGATGGCAATACCAACACGATTCTTATCACAGGTTTTTAGAGAGTAAGGGAATTCAGCCACCCATGTCGCGCAAGGGCAACAGCCCAGACAACGGTATGATGGAATCTTTCTTTGGCATTTTGAAATCGGAAATGTTTTATGGTTATGAGAAGGCGTTTCAGTCGCTTAAGCAATTGGAACAAGCTATTGTGGACTATATTGATTACTACAACAACAAACGAATTAAGGTCAAACTAAAAGGACTTAGCCCTGTGCAATACAGAACTAAATCCTTCGCTTAAATTATTTGTCTAACTTTTTGGGGTCAGTACATTTTGAGGGTTATTATCTACATTATTTGCCTTTTTCTTTTGTCAACCAATATGTGATTCCTGCTGATGAAATTGCTGATAAAATAATCGCTAAAATAACCCATACTCTGTTATTATCCACTGAAATTGGCGCTTCATATGTTTCTTTTTTAGTTTCAATTGGATTAGATAAAAAATTCATCACATTTTGATTGGTCGTTCCACCATCACGAATATTCTTCATAACAGTTTTAAAGGACTCTGCGTAGTCTCTATTCCCTTGAATAACTTCTGCTTCATTAGATATCAAATCATTCGTAGTTGAAATAGTCTTATCAACATTACCTTTAATAGTCTGAACTTGGTCAACAAATTGAGTAAACTGATCCTTCATAGTTCCAACCGCTTCATGATTTTGACTAGTTTCTTTTGATCCAGTAGAAGTTGTAGACACTAATGATTCAATTGAACTATATAAGCGATTTGATGACTCACTATCATTGATTAATATTCCACTATTAGCATCTGAAGCTGTACCCGTCACTTCCAATTGTTTCGCTTTCGTTTCCTTCCACTTATCGTACTCGGTTGATAAGGTCTTAATCGAATTGTTATACCAATCAGCTAAGTTTGTAATTTGATTTTTGAAATAATCATTTGGTAACTCAGCTTCAGCCAATTCAGGCAATGTGTCACTTGATTTTTCTAATGACTCCAAAGAGTTTTGAATTTGTTCCAACAAAGCCATACCTGACTCTTTAAACTTAGCAACTTGATCTTCTGACAACTGAGTCACTATATCGTCACGACTGATATTACCATACATATTGTAAACAGAATCTGGTGATAAGGCAGAAAAATTAATAGAGGAGCTACTTGGACTTCCATAAATTGCTTGAATCATACCAGTTGTACGATCGATTTTGCTTAATTTATCAAGAATATGTTTTAAATCTTTTTTCACTAAAACATCTGACTCTTCTTTATCGCTACGATAAATAGTTTTCTTGACAGGAATTGTAGTTTCACCAATGTGTACTTCAAATGAAATTTCATTTTTCCCATAATGTGGTTCTAAAGTATATTCAACCGTCATAGTATAAAGCTTATCATCTGTTATAGTTTGCTCTCCTCCAACTAAAGTAGCATTTCCTGTAACATAAATTTTAGCTTTAGGAGATAAATATTTTGTCCCTTTAGAACTGCTAGAATCTCCGCCACCCTCAACTACCGTTGATGATTCAGGCAAACTACTGGATGGTTTTGTCACAGAAGCTTCGACAGTTTCAGACTCAGCCTGGGGCAATTTAACTGTCAATTCCATAGTTTCTGTTACTTTATCGAGCTTATCATTTTCAATCGATAAAAATTCAAAAATAGGTAATCCACTTATAGAGGTGGCCTTCTTATCAAATTTAGTATAATTCTTAAGTAAATCTATTTTTTCATTATATTCTTTGACTTGATCAGCTGTTAGGACATTGAGTTTCTCCAATTTACTAAATAAAGTTTGGTAATCAGTTGATTCAATACTAATATCTGTTAGATTTGAACGAATCAAATTTTGATAGGTTTCAGGCAAATGATTTTCAGTAATCAAACTTTTATTAATCTGATCTACAAGTGTTGCTTTAGCATCCGAAGTAAGGTTCGATTTTAAATCAACATCTTCTTTACCAAAGTAAAAGAGTGATATTTTCTTTTTCTCTTCTTCTAATTCTGTTTTAAGATGTTCAAATTCAGATTTTCTATCTTTTATTTTACCTTGATAATCAACAATAACCTTATGATAATCAACTACTAAATCTTCTAGTTTAGCTTGTTCAGATTTTTCCTCATCTGTACTATTTCCAAATTGATACAATGATTTAAGCACCGAATCATTTAAACCATCTATAATTTTAGAATTTTCTTCATGCTGTTCTTTCAAGGTACTATTGGTTGTTAAGACATTCTTTTCAAATATATCCTTCTGAAAATCAAAATAAGTTTTAACTTCCGTAAGTTGTTTTTCTAATCCGATTCCTGTATTATTTAAAAGGCTAACAACAGAATCAGAAAAAGCCTTTTGAGAATCTTCATAAGACGAATTCGTTTTCTGTAGATTTGAAGCTAATTCCAAAGTGCTTAACATAGACTGACTTGCTTCGTTTGACGGACCATAGATATATTGAGAAATTTTTGAATGCGTTCCAGACTGTTCATTTACAATATTATCAACATTTCTTTTAGCATCATCTAGATTATTGATAACACTTGAAAAATACATTTTTATAACATTTTGGTTAATAGTATTAAGGTACTCGCCTACTCGTAACTCAACATTCTTAGATTTAACTGGGTCTAAATTTGATTTCGTTTTATATGTTATCTTTGCTCTATCAGGATTAAAACTTTCCAGTTGAGCTATTTTTTCTGAAAACTGTTGTTCGATATAAACAATTACATCAACCGACCCATTTTCAAATNGATTTTCAGCAACATTACGAGTCATGACAGTCCATTGATTTGTATTCTCTTTTGATAATAAATTTGTGAAATCATTTCCTAGATTATAGGCGTTGCCATTTAATACGCCTCCAGCATCTTCATTTACCAGAGCAATATTCAATTTACGATCGTTAACCTTATTCGTTACAGAAATCTCTTGATTCTTTAAATAAATAAATGTTGCTCCTGAACCAACCAACAAAGTTACAAAAACACTACTACCTATAATTATTTTTTTCATAGCTAACCTCTCTCATTTATCTCTTTATTATACCACGAATACTAGAGTCAGGCAAGGAGGGCTTATAATCTTTATTATATTAATAAAACTTACCAATTCGTAACTTGCTTATGCACCGACCTATATACTAAATTTTAGGTATTTCATTTTCTCACCATATAGAAAATCCTAGAATAGAATCCTAGGATTTGTATGTCATTTTTTGAAGTCTTCTATGGTGAAATGGTCATAGGTGATTTTTGAGACTTCCTTCTTTTTGGTCTCTACCAATTTTTAATCTTTTTTAGCTCGTATCCCTACCATGATATCTGTATATAAAACATCATTTATCTTACTTGAAATATAAAATACGGGTGTAGATTCTTCTAAGTCATTGTCGATCAATAAATTGGTTAAGCCGTATATAGCCTTATCAAAGTTGACTGCTTCCTCCCCAGTAACTCTAGCTCCTACCATTTGAGGAACTAAAAAATAACTGTTATAAGCTGTCCCTTCCAGTAATTCATTCTCTCCTAAATAATCCTCATGAACGGGAAGATAAACTGTGATGTTGTATGTCCCATCATCCAACTCTCCGATATGAGGACATGAGTAAAATGGATTGCTTTTAGGTGTATATCCAGCTGCTACGGCTGTTTGAACCATATCTTGAAAGGCTACTGCAATTTCATCACCAGTAATGTTGTAATCGACACTTAAGACATTACTCATCATTAATGATTGATTCATACCATATCTAATTTCTGCCATTTTACTTCTCCACTGGGATAATCAAATCTACAAACAAATCATCATAAACTGGAATCAAGACCAGATACAACTTGTCTTGCAACTCCCAACCGTGCTCTCTGATGTAATCCTTCATCTCGTAGATGGACTGGTCCAAGCCATCCTCAAATGGCACACGTTTGCTGATACCCTCAATATTTAAACTAGCTTGGTACCTTAGTTGGCTCGTTGAGTCTGTTTCTGAAATGACAGGTATATAAAGGGTAACGTCCTGTTCTTCTTCGTCAAATTGAGTTGGAGTCATTTCAAAAATGGTCGGACCATCTTTATAGATGCCATTGGTATAGGGTAAGAGTTCTGTGTGGACAAACAACTCCAATAGTTCGTCCGCTTGAATCTGGACCTGGTCTGTCATCAAATGTTCCATATGAATTTGGACTTCTTTAATCATGTTTCTTTTCCTTTTTAAATCTATTTTTATCAAATTCTTTATTTTGAATCAAATCCGAAGACACTTCTATATGCTTGATTGGTCTTGTTTCCTCAATATCATGACGATGTTGGTAGGCATAGATAATATAAAACCATGTTTGGTATAAAGCAGAGCCAAAAATCATTAACAATAAGGATACTCCCCACCCCATTAAAAAATCATATCCAATGATAGCTAGAAAAATAAAGCAAAGAGATAAAAGTATTATCGGTCCCACTACAAAATTAAGCATAATTTTTCCAGCCTTCTCCGGGATAATTTCTTCAGAGTCCAAGTCAACCAAACAGCTCATGACGATAATAATTACAATGGCATAGATAAAGGGGAGAGATAACTTTAGAACAATAAAGCTATGGTCCCCACTCAAACTACTAAATCCAATAATAGTATAAACATGACCAGTCAGATACATGAGATAGGTTCCAAAACTAGTTAATATCCCTCGCTTAAGATCCAGTAAAAATACTAGATTTAAAACCCAGACAACAATCCCTGTAATAAGCAACCCTTGATATAAGTCCTCATTTTTTAGAACCTCTAACCCTCCTGCCATAAACATAAAAAATGCCAAAGGATATAAAATAAAAATCCCATTTAATACGCCCCAAAGAGGAACTGGTCCCTTTATTCTACTTCTTTGAAACTCAAAATATTTTTTGATTCTTTCAATAATCATTTAAACCATCCTCTCATCTCGGCAGCTTGTATATTCACTTTTCCTTTCTAAATCTATCCCTATCAAACTCCTTATTTTGGATCATATCTGAAGATACTCCTATATGCCTGATTGGGGTTGTTTCTTCGACATCATTGCGGTGTTGATAAGCATAGATAATATAAAACCAAGTTGCGTACAGAAATTGTCCAAAAATCATTAAGAATAAAGATATTCCCCATCCCATTAAAAAATCATATCCAAAAAATCCCAATAAAATAAAACAAAGAGCTAAAATCATTATCGGCCCCATTACAAAATTAAGCATAATTTTGCCTGCCTTCTCCGAGATAATTTCTTTAGAGTCCAAGTCAACCAAACAGCTCATGACGATAATAATCACAAGGGCATAGATAAGGGGGAGGGAAAGTTTTAAGCCAATAAAGCTATAGTCCCCACTCATAGCAGCAAAATCAACGATCGTATAAACATGACCCGTCAGATACATTAGATAAGTCCCAAAACTCGTTAAAATCCCTCGCTTAAGGTCCAATAAGAAAACCAGATTTAAAATCCAAGTAACAATGCCAGCAATTACTAGAAATTTGTATAAGGATGGATTTTTTAGAACCTCTAAGCCTAAACCTAAGCCCCAAAATGGTAAAAAAACTAAAGGATATAAAATAAAAATCCCATTTAATACTCCCCAAAGGGGAACTGGTCCTTGTATTTTACTTCGTTGAAATTCAAAAGTTTTTTTTATTCGTTCCAGTATCATTTAAACCATCCTCTCATGCCTTTTATCAGGCTATTGACTCCTTTTTTAAGATTATCAGTTATATGAAAACTATCGTTAAGTTTATTTGCAACCCAAACCGCACCTGCACTTGCTGCGATTGCTGCTGCTCCAGTTAACCAAACAGGGGCTGTCGCAACACCTAATAGACTTAGCCCAGCACCTGCTAATGCAGCCCCAGCACTCGCTGCGGCAGCTGCTGCAACAGTTGTTCCAGCCGCCTTGGCCGCATCTATCACAAAACCTGTTGCCACACTGGCCTTAACTTCATTTCCTCTTAGACCTTGACGTTTGGCCTCTTGTTTATTATCGCTGATTTTTGAAAAAGTATCAACTACATCTAAAGCAACACCAACAACCGCTGCTCCTTTTAAAAACTTACCAAACTTCGTAGCGGATTTAAAACCTTCTTTGTAATTTTTAAAGCTATCTGTAGCAGACTTAACTAAACCTTTAAATCCTCCAGAGGCGCCTGCCTTTCCTAAATTCCACAGTCCTTTACCAGCACCTTTGAAAGTAATCTCTTTAATAAACTCTTCTTTCAATAGGCTTCCAGTGGTAGACACAATTGATTTTCCGACACTTGCCACTTTGGTACTAAATCGAGTTGTATCTGTAAAAGATTTGAAAACCTTACTCAACTCTTCATTATATTTAGTATAGCCTAGCTTTTTCATTATGGATTTGAAGGTCTGTGGAACACCACCATTTTTATATTGAACAACCTTATAGGTACGATTGCCACTTAACTTCTTGGTAACTTCAAAATAATTATCTAGAAGTTTTCCAAATTTTGTTGTCTCTTTAAGAACAATGGTATCTCCTTTTTTATTTTGACTAAAACGATACAACGCATATAAAGCTGGCAAAATAGATTTTAAATGTTTTTTATAGTCCTTACTATTTTTATATAAATCACTCTTTGTGACATTTTTATAAACATTAAATAATGAATCTATTAAGTTCTCATTTTCGGCCACCGTCCCACTATACTTAGACTCGGCAAGCTGTTTTGCAAGAGCATTTTGGTACTTCACAGCTTTGGAGTTGCTATGGATAGCTGTGTGAATCTCTGAAACTGAGTTTTTAAACTGAGTTCGATTATAATAATTTCTCAATGCGGGGTTCCCATACGGAAGAGGGGCATAACCTGATAGTGTTGCGATTTCACTATTTTGCATATCGATAAGGTCAAAGGTATCTGTTTTTAGAAGAACACTATTAAAAGCTTCCATGTTCTTTATGGTATCATCTAAACTCTTGACTGCTTGATTATAGCTCGTGTTCACACTATCCAAACTAGGATTCGTTAACGTTAGGATATCACTTATCCCTGCATAGATATTTTTAGTCTTACTGGAACTGCTCTTCAATCCCTCGATCGGATCTTTCATCCGTTGCTTGATGCGTTCTAGGTATTCTGTCTTAATAATGGCACTGTTGTCGGTCTCTGACACCGTGTCTTGAAAGAGCTTCACAAGTCCATCATAGCGACTGACAATGCTATCTAGGGCATTGACATAGTTATCAACCAGTGGTATCTGATAGTTGGTCACCTTCTGGTTAATGGCATCCTTCACTGCCCCTTTGAGGCTATCGGTTGAAACGACCTCTGATAGACGGCTTCTCGAAACAGATAGCTGTTCCTTGATACTATTTACCGAAATAACTAACAACTCTTTTTGAACTCGAACTTCGGATACATCAATCTTCATTCACTTCCTCCTCTGCGTAAACACTGGAAATCAGTCCTGCGTCTAGATAGTCCTTACGCAGAGCTTCTTGGCAGTAGTGTTCATCCACGGTATCCGAATACCCTTCTGATACTACTCTCTTAATCAAGAGATTGCTTAAAAACAAGGGGGAAGTGTCAAAGCGTAATCCAAATGGATAGCCATGACCAATGTAGTCCACATAATGTCCGTTTGCCAAATCAACTCGACGACCTGAAAGAACTACAAAAAAGTCCATCTGCTCGCTTTCAAATGATGTAACCAAGTCCTTAGGAAGAAGCTCACGATCAAGTTCGACAACACTACCCAAAGGATAGATACGACTTAAACAGAGATCCACATAGGAAGCATACTGGATAAAAACTGAACGAGGTAAGGTGACTTCTTCTTGGAGACGCCGAATCCGCACGAGTTCTTTTTCATAGAAAAACTCCAACGGCGCCCCTATCATTGGATGATAATGATAACTAGGCTCGTCATTCATAAAAGCTATATAACACGCCCTAAAAACATCCGGATGTCCTGATAAGGTCATCGCTACCGCTGTCAATACTTCCTGATCCTTTTCAGACAGGTTACATCTAGACAAAGCTCGGGCGAATAAAATCATTTGTTCTTCCTTCATGGTAGCACCCCTCCTGATGCAATAGCTCCTGCTGCGATAGCTCCTGCTTCATGCGCGTCATCATCTATCTTATTCTGTCCTGCTTGTTCCATTTTTAGAGCATCTGAGCTGGTAAAATTTTTCAAAGTAACAATAGACTTGTTAAAGTGCTCCAAAACGTCATTAAAAGTGGTAAAAGGGGTAAGATCTGTGCGACTAAACCGCATATCACTTAGTTTACCGATTCCTTTAGTTGATGTAGAAACATCTCTTGTAATAGTGTTCCAACTGGATTGATTTACACCTGTATCTACCATTTCTCTCCCTAATCCTCCATATATTCATAGACACGAGCCTGATGATAATAAGATGCTATTGCAGACTGTAGTTCACTTGATTGAGTTTCCAGACTACGTATCTTATCCTCAATAGCAGTTTTATTATTGTTATGGCTATCTCGAAAATTAGTAATATTCGTTCCTAAATGATAAAAATGACCTTCAAAATCTTGCTGACGACTCCCCTTAAAACTAGAGGAATCTAAAGGAAGAATCTGACCTAAAGATCTTGCACGATTATCAATAGACTGTATCTCACTTGCTAAACTACTGCTAGCTTTTCTTAATCTAGATATTTTCCCGTCAACTACACTTTTTTCTCTTTGAGCTTCAGTAGCTTGTCGACGAAATCTAGCCGCAATTTGTTTATAATACGACCCCATTTCCCTTCTCCTTTTTATAAACTGTACTTCATTTTAGCATATTTTGCTTAGAATCAACAACCCATATACATATCCTTATGATTAAACTTACTCCCTTTGAATCAATCCCCAAAAGTGAGAACTCCTATAGTTAACTTTTGGGGAAAGGCTCTTAGCAAGTTCAAGCGTGAAGGATTGCCGATGCCAACCATATCCCCAATTGCAGAGTAAGCTATTGTCAGGTCTGGATGGGCAAATTTCACCAGTGACCATTCTACTTAATCTTCATTATAACATTTTCTCACCATATAGAAAATCCTAGAATGAAATCCTAGGATTTGTATGTCATTTTTTGAAGTCTTCTATGGTGAAGTGGTCATAGCTGATTTTTGAGACTTCCTCATCATAACGACTCAAAAAGTCTTGAAATCTACGATCAATGTAACCAAAGAAGAGCACTTCATCAATATCCTCTTTGTTAAAGAAAATAATGTTTTGATTAATAAGCCCTAGTGGTAGACTGACCGCTCCAAAATCAAAATAACCTTGCTTGCCGTCCTTTTCAGTAACTGGACAATGATTAACAATCATGACAGGCTCCACACCTTCTCTCACTCGAACAACACTCCCAATCGGTAAAGCAGTACGTTCTGACATCAGTTTTCTCCTTCTAAATATTTCTTCGCTTCCTGAACATAAAAGAGTTCTGGATTTTCACGGGCGATACTTTCAAACAAACTACGAGCACGAGCTTCATCTCCTTTTAGCTGGGCATTGAGAGCGCCGTAATAAGAAAACATGATTCGAGCTAATCGATTTTCTGGTTCGGTAGTGTCGAAGTAGTCGTTCACTTCTTTATTGAACACAATATCTTTTATGGCTTGAGTTTGGGCGACTAGTTTAGCTTTGCCTCCTTTAAAATCTGGCGCCTTGGACAATTGTTCCTCAAAGAAAGCAATGTCTTGCTCATCTTGAAGATGGATGGAAACCAACAATTGACCATAAGTTAATCTTAGAAATATGTCTGCACTAAATCTCTTCCAAACTTTTTTTAAATTAATTTTTGTAAAATTTTCCTTAGCAGCTTGAAAATCTCCTTTTAGATAAGCTACTTGACCTTGGATAAATTGGTGATACTCACGATATGTTGCCCTAAAGGGCTTAATAGATTTTTCTGATTGAACCCTGAACATGTCTTCATAGAGTTTAAGATTAATAGCATCGTTTAACATTAGATAAATAACCTTGTTTAGGACAAAACGTAGATATAAAACCCACATGACTACAAGCGACATCAGTAAAGCAAGTATTATCCCCCACCTTTTTGTTTCAGGTTGGTGTTCTAAAAAAACTGCTAATACTCCGATAACTAATGATATGATATAACTTACCTGACTAATAGTCTCTATTTGAAGTAAGACATCCTCCGTTGCTGAACTGACTATTTTTTTTACTAATTTCATATATTACTTCCCTTTATCATTAAAAATAGATACTCCGATAAGGATACCAATCGCAACTTCTATTAGTTTTACACTTCCAAAAGCAGCACCTACAGCAGGGGCAAACGCTACAGCACCAACTATAGCAACAACTGCGACAATAGACTCAACGGGGTGTTCCGCGGCATAGTCAAATGTCCTTTGTAGATGATCCACACTTCTCACCCCTGTTTCAGTGGTCGTTTTAACTGTTGCGTAGTCTTGTTTGACCTGATTATGTTCCTTCACATAAGTCACGCGATAGCCATCCTCTGACTTAGTTCCAACCTCAACCGAGCGATTCTTATAGCCAAAGCCAATGGAAAGGTTGGGCGCAAGTCTCCCGTAGCCTGAACTAATTTTGTCTGCTAGACTGAACTCACCCGTTATAGAATAGTCCTTTAGTCCTATCTTCGT
>NZ_RJNY01000019.1:0-40768 GCF_003942795.1 Streptococcus mitis | reverse complement strand
TCTTTTCCCTCAATAGTTCATCTTCAGTAATAGAAAGATTGAAAATCCTACTTATCAGTATTTTAAAAATTTTATTGAAATCTTCAGCTAGACAGTAACCACTTAAATTAATATAATCTCTAGATGTCTCTCCTTTAATAGCTGCACCATTCATATCAAACAATTCATTTAGTGATTGTTCATTCCCTGCTCGTATTAGTAAATGTTCAATAAGATGTGAAAATCCTAATTCATTTACTTGCTCAATACTAGTACCTGCAACAAACATCAATGAAAGATATGCAAATTTACTTGCTTGATTTTTTTTAAATATAATTTTCTTATTCATCAATTTTTAGAATCTCCCAGAGTTTACTTTTATCGAAATCATGACCACATGTAGGACAATGAGATTGCTTAGAGAAGTGCTTGAATTCATCTTCCCTAAAACTATAAAAATCAAATCTAAATAAAGTATTCCAAACATTACTATTTTTCTCTGTTACACAATCTAACCATTTCTTCACAACCCATGATGACAATAATAGAATATTAGTTAAAATATTTGCAGTTATTAATTTTCCATCATAGTTTGAAAATTTTTTAACTAAATTTTGAAAGTTATCACTATCTTGTTCATAAAGTAAACAATCAACACAGCCTATATTTTGAATATTAGGATTACAAAATAAGAGTTTACCTGCGCTACGTTGGCTAAAACAGTATATACTAGGGATATTAAATAAATAGCATGCTCTATTTACTAATCTTTGTGCTATATAAGGAGGTTCATCCATACAACAAAATACCCAGTCACTTTCAGAAATTTCTTTTTTTACAGCATCAACAGTGCTCATTTTTAATTTTCTTTTTGTGACTACACACTGATAATTACGTTTTAGAATACAATCTTTTACACAGTCAACTTTATATTTACCAATATCGTTAAAGGTAAACATAGATTGCCTATTTATATTATTTTCTTTAACAATATCATCATCGACTAAATGAAGTCGCCCTACCCCTAATTGGGCTAATTGTAATGCGATATGAGAACCACCGGCTCCACATCCTAGTATGGTAACTTTTAAATTACTCAATTTTTCAAGTAATTTAATCCCACCAATACCTTCACTAGAATAATAAGTTTCTAGTGATTCATTAATTAAATAGTGATCAATTTGATTTACAGGTCTATCTAATATTTCTAATAAATTACGATCAGAAAATTTAGATATATATTTTTCTATAATATTTTCGGATATATCATATTTTTTTCTTAATAAATCTTTAATTTCTTCAAAGCTATTAATTCCATTGCAACAAGAAATTAAATCTGACCAAAAATCTGAGTATCCTGTAATTTCTAATACATCAACATCATCAGCTCCAATTCTTAATCTGTCGTTCTTCCATTGGTAAACGATTCTATCCTAGTTCCATTTTGGGAAATAATTATCCATTTTATATCCTCAACTATTTGATAAAAGCATGCAAGATGAACATGCATGCTTCTGTTATACACGAGAAGTCGATTAATATTATTGACTTCTTTTTTATTAATACAAACTAATTTAAACTCTCTTTTTAAGAGTTTAAATTAACTAAATCTAAAATTATCTTAGATAAAGTACCAATTAGTTGTATCTTCTTCACGAATTTCTTCAAATTCTAACTCCAAAATGTTGAAATCTTCCATAATCATGATCATCACCTCCTTTCTATTATAAAACAATAATCTGATCAAACTCTTCCAATATTTCTGGATTTTGATCATGAGTAATGACAATAACAATTGCATCTTTAATGGATAGAATGTAATCCATTATTTCTTTTGCTTTTATTGGATCAAGGTTACTTGTAGGTTCGTCAAATATATAAACTGAATATGTTTTGACTAAAAACCTAGCTAAATCAATTCGTTGCTTTTCTCCTTCTGAAATGATTTGGTTTGATTGAGCTAGGTTTTTACGAAGGAAGTCTTCATTAAAACCTAAGGATTTTCTTAATTTTTCAGTTAAATGAAGGTTTCTAGCCAATTTGATATTCTCTAGAATATTGCCTTCAATCAGAAAGTCATTTTTTTGCACAAACGCAATATCTTTATATAACTCCTCTGAGGAAATATCAATATTCTGTTTTCCGTTGATTTTTATTTCTCCATCATAAAGATTTTTTGGATAATAATTTAGTATTAATTTTACTAAAGTTGTTTTCCCAGCTCCTGAAGCACCTATAATTGCATAGCGCTTGCCTTTTTTAAATTCATAGGAAAAATGATCAAATAATATTTTATTTTCAATTTCATAATGTAATTGGCTAATAGAAATGGTCGAAATGTTATCACAATCAATTGTACTTGTTTTATGGGAAGTTCCTTGATTTGTCTCATATAGATTTTCCTGGATATTATCAATAATGGACTTGCTACTGCTGATTAAATTTTTATTGTAAAGAATAGATTGTAATGGAGCAAAAACACCGTTTAATAATTGAATACTTGCTACTAGTAATCCAATAGTCAGTAAGTTATTTCTTACAAAAAAGATACCAGCGACCATACAGGATAGTTGAGAGCCAAAACTTAGTAAAATCCCAGTAGTTGAAGCTAAGTCTTTTAAGAATTGATATGTTTTTCTGGACTCTTCAAATTCTAAACTGATTCCCTGAATTTTTTCTTGGGTCCAGCTTTGAATATTTAATAACTTAATTTGTTCAAAACCATTAATAAAGTTTGTCATTTTTGACAAATAGTGATTATTTTGTAGAGAATAATTATTTGTTGATTTAGTCATTAACTTTCCAGGAATTTGTGATAGGAAAACCGTTATACTCGACAATAAAAGGAAGACTAATGCTAATCGCCATTCTATATAAATAATAGCAACCACACTCATGATAAGGCTCCCTAAATTTGCAATTAGAGAGATTTTAGGGATTAATAAATTTTCTTGAATAAGGTCACTGTTTTTGGTGATATTATTTAAGAAATCTGAATGGTTACGGTTGTCAGTTTGGTTAAATTCACGCGATAAATAATGTAATAAGAGACGCCTTTTTAGATCTAAAATAACTTTTTTTACATATTCGTTTTTAAGATAGGAATAGGAAGAAGAAATCAAGAACCACAGTAAAATCGAACCTACAGAAATAGTGATATGAAAGAGTAATCCACTATTTGAATTAGATATACTATCAAGTATTCTTCCTAATTGCAGAGAGAAGAATGTCATTAAAAGAGCACTTGTCAAACTTAATAAAATAATCAAGAAATATAGTAATTTATATTGTTTCATAATCTGGTTCATATCTTACTCCTTAAGTAACTCTGATGAGAATATTATAATCCAAATATGAAAATCAGAAACAAACTTCCCGTATTGGGGACGCAATGAATAGTTTACACTAAATATAAAAAAAAATTATAAAATAATTATTTTTTAAAATAAGAGGAGAACTCATATTTTTATTTAACAATGAATATATCACACTAAACCAGATAGAATATACAAGTTAATTTGTACCGAAATTACTATATATTATAAGAAAAATAGAAACTCTAAAGCATTCTGTACACTTTAATTTTAATTCATCTCTTTTTGTTTCTAATACAGAGTATTGAGACTGGATTATAAGCACATCAACAAAAAACTCTATTCAAACCTACCTTTGAATAAAGTCTTTTAACTATCTAAAAAGTTCACATTTTATGCTTATTTATGGAGTTAATGAAGCGCCAACTAAATCCTAGAACCAACATCAGATTGATGAAAAAGTACACAGCCGTAAAACTAGTTAAACCATGTTGTCTGATATCATCAAAATATAAACTAGGTTCAGTAAAGAACAGATAAATTCCATAGACCTCCACGAAAATAAGAAAACTGATAAAACCAATAAGGAAAAGTCCACTGGCAATAAGAAAGAGTCTCCATAAAAGAATGAGAATTCCTCCTACTGCTAAAAAAATTACTGGGATAAGGAGTAAATCATTCATGACTTTCTCCTTTCTAATCAATCAACTGACGATAATGGGTGGCAAGAGAGGAATCAAACTCTTCTAATTTTTGAACTAAGTCCAAATACTCTTCTTTTTCATGTTCTTCAAAGTCCACACCTTGATGATTCTGAAGAGCGATTTCCAATTGACTAGTGAGCTCTCGTTTAGAAAAACTGTAATCCCCTGTCACTTCCTCATAATGTTCCTTTAACTCCTTGTAGGCTTGGTATTCTTCAGGTGTTTGAAATCCCTGTACCAAAGCCTCTTCTAATTGATAATAGGTATCTTCCATCATAATCGTTACCTCGTTTCTTTCTATCTTTATTCTACCGCGCTTTTCTTTTCTTGTCCGCTATTTATATCTATTTTTTAATCTAATTCAAAAGAAAGTTGTTCTTGCTTTTCTTTTCCTTTTTCGTGGAATTGTCGTAAGGCCTGATCAATAATATCTAAATCCGTTTCTGTTTCAATCAATGGCGCGAGTACATCGTATTCGGCCTTTTTAGTTTGATAATCCTCTTCCTTTGGAAAATTTTTCTCAATTTCTACCTTAGCAGTAGTCCATTTATCCTTTAATTCATCCAATAAGTTCTGAGTTTTCACTTGGTCATCTTTAATGTGGTCTATCGTATGCTGAAGCCTTTGAATTGTCCCCAAAGGAGAATACAAATCCAAACTGACAGAATACTGATTTTCTCCTACAATCTTAACAGAGAAGGTTTCAGGAAGAGGCTGATTCGTTGGTAGACTAAGCATTTTAATGTCAAATCCTCGATAACTTGCTAGGGTTCGAAATTCTTTGCTGTCAGATTGATTATGACGGATAAGACGGTGTAGGGATTCACCTGCTTCAGCTCGTTGCTCAAAAACTTGTTTACCTATCGTCATAGAAAATGATTGGTCTTTCGACATTTCAGACTGTTGAATGTCGCCTTCATACTTGCTTAATCGTTTCTCAAGAATGGGCATATTTTCTTCACAGTAAGAGATTGTATGACGATAGTGATCCTTGCTGCGTTGAAAGGCGCGTCTCTGATTCTCTAATAGAGTTAGATCATTCTCTAGCTCCATCTTATATTTGAGATAAGGATTACCTGTTGCTAGCGCCTTAAAATCAGAAGCTGTCATAGTCTGTTCATCAATGTCTTCTGCAGCACGAATCGGCTCCTTAGATGTCATAATCTGCTTAATATAGCGGAGTTTGTTCTCCTGAGTTGCCCATAGATAATTATCAAACGAACCTTTGGTAATATAGTGGTAAATATCTACTTCCTTGTTTTCATTTCCCTGTCGGATAATACGTCCATTGCGTTGCTGAATGTCACTTGGTCTCCACGGTACATCCAGGTGATGAACTGCTTTCATCTTGCTCTGAACATTTAAACCTGTTCCTCCTTTTTCAGTTGAGGCAAGGAGAATCCGCACCTCTCCTGCATTGACCTTTCGAGACAAACTATTCTTTTTTTCATCACTATTGGCATCATGTACAAAGGCAATTTCCTTACTAGGGATTCCTCTATCAACCAATAAAGCCTTTATTTCAGAATAGACATCAAAGCCATTATCCTTTTTCTTAGGTGTTCCAATATCTGAAAAAATCATCTGAGTAGCCTTATTTTCCATTCCCTCACGATAAATTCTTTCAACATTATCCACTACCTGAAGCAGTTTATGATTGTCTGCTAGACTATAACTAGAGTCCAATAAACGCATATCAATAGCTAGTTTCCGTGCCTCACCCGTAATTTTTAACATGTTATCCTGGCTTGGATCAACTGTTCCACATTTAACCGCATCTGACCTCATAACTAATTCTTCTAAATAGAGTTTCTGATTTTCAGTTAACTCACTCTCAATAGGGATAATATGAGCTTCTGGAACAGGTAAATCCAACATATCTTGTGTTTGAATGTCGGCTGTTTCTTTATAGATTTTCATCAACTCAGGTAGATTGACAAACTTTTTAAATCGTTTCTTAGGTTGGTACTTATCCCCTGTAGGAGCTAATTCCATAGAGTTTTGAATTTCTCCAAAAGCACCTACCCAAGAGTCAAAATAATCAACTTGATAGCGTTTTAAGATATCTGGTTGAATATAGTTCATCATAGTATACAACTCACTAATAGAATTGGAAACAGGTGTTCCTGTCGCAAAGACAATATTTTTAAAATCATGTTCTTCCTGAATCTGTCGAACCTTCATTTCCATATCCACGTTCTTCTTAGAGGTTGTATTGGTAATCCCGGCTACATTTCCAAGTCCAGTAATTGGACGTATATTTTTAAAGTGATGTGCTTCATCCACAAAGAGAAAATCAATTCCTAAGTTTTCAAAATCAATAAAACTATCACGATTGAAGCGTTGCAGTTCTTCCAATTGTCTCTCTAAACCACTAATTGATTGTTCCGCTTCTTTAACGGTATACTTATTTTCAGAATGTGTTTTAATCTCTCGTAGTTCATTGAGTTTATCCTCAATATAGTTCATCTGTCTTTCCTTACTGACAGGGATTTTTTCAAATTGAGAATCACCAATGACAATGGCATCGTAATCTCCTGTAATAATACGTGATACAAATTGTTTTCTTCTCGCCTTCACAAAATCTTTCTTAGTGGTCACAAAGACCTTTTTAGTAGGGAAAAATTTCATGATTTCTTGGCCAAATTGAGCAGACAAACTAGAGGGCACCACATACAAGGGCTTATGAACCATTCCCAACTCCTTTAATTTAAACCCAGCACCAAGCATGGTCAAGGTCTTTCCTGAACCTACCTCATGAGCTAACAAGGCTCTTTTTTCTTCTACGATTCTTTGAATGGCATTCTCTTGGTGAGGACGAAGACTGATGTTTTGTGCCAAGCCATCAATGACTAGATGGCTACCGTCATACTCTCGACTAACCGTTCGATTATAAAGACGATTATAGCTTTCCTCAATGATTTGTTGGACTTCTGGATACCGTGAGACAAATTCTTGAAAGAGCTCTTGTAAATGCTGCTCTTTTGCTCTTAGAACAGAGGTTTTTTCCAAATCTGTGATGGTCTTTTTCTTTTCTCCTTCCGTAACAGTCATAGTAATCGTCGGTTGGTTTGAATTTAGTAAATTCTCAAAAATCTTTCTTCCTGTATCATAACGTGACCCACTGACTCCAAGACTACTATCTTTGGCACTTGGATAGCGATAAGCAAATGATGTCCTTAAATGAACCTGCCCATCGACAGGATTCACTTCAATGACTTGTTCAACATCTGGCGAAGACAATTCAAATTCACGATTGGTAAAACATTCAAAGGCAAATTTACCATAAACGGATTGAGGAATCCAACGTGACCCTATTTTGAACTCAATATCTGCCAGATGAATCCGTGGAGGGCGAACAGATTCTAACAAATCTAAAGCATGAGACCAGTCAAATTCTTGGTTGTTTTCATCTACTAATAGTTGAACTACTTCTATCTTATTGAGAATATCTCCTGACAAAAACTGGTTCTTAGAAAGATATTTTCTTTCCCCTCTTAAATAACTTTCTGGATCCATTAAAACCTGGTCACCTAACTCATCTAAAATAGCAGCTTGGCTATGTTCGGGATAAATTGATACCATATAGTCTAAATCAACTCCTCTACCATCCGATAAACTGGAGTTTAAGGCATCTAAAGCCGTTGATACTCTTGTAATCTCTCTCTCTGGTCTAACCAATGCTTTCTCAAAGGCTAAAGATTTTTTATATTTTACTTTCTGGTCTTTAGAATCGATGTATTCATCTTCTAAACTTGCTAGTAAAGAATACTTATCGTCACTATCAAATAAGTTCCGATTGACTGAGGCATTCAAGTATCCAAATTGACTTACAAAGCGGTCATAGTTATGATTGAGTTTACTAAGTAACACCTGAAATTCTGTCCGACTATAATCTTGATGACGTTGAATTTCAATTAAGGATTGATAGGTCTCTCTCAAATCAACCATGCCCTTAATGCGACTAATATCCTTATCCGATAAGGGACTTTCATAAAAGACAGTTTTTTTGAACAGTCCCTTATATTTCCCTCTTTTACTCGCTTCTTCTGACTTGTAAACATCTAGTGCTTCCTCTTCTGTCAAATGAAGTTGCACGAATCGGTCTATTTTATGTTCAGACAAAGAACTGTCCCAAGCTTTAAAATCTCCCTTCTCATCTACATAATAACTAATTTCGTCTACTTTTGAACTTTTCCGAATGCCATGCGTATCTCGGTAATAAATTTGATTACCCTCATATCCAAAAGAATAGAGCGCTAAGTCCTCACGTATACGACTTGGGATCGAATTATCCACTTCTTCTTGGATAAAAACAGGTGCTTTCAAAGAATTGTCAATTTGTTTAGGTGCTCCCACATTCTCGAATGCTTTCATTATATCAGTAGATAATGTTTCTGATTCCCCCTTTACATTGAGGGTTCCTCCATTAAAATTACGTACTTCATATTCACCCAAAACTTGTGTGTTGTATTTCCCATCAAAATAAGGATTGATCCAGACACGCTTATCTTCCTCAAAGGGAATAGAGCCACTAAAGACAAGTTCCTCCTCATTAAGATTCTTTGCTTGATCCTTTTGAAAGAAGAGGAGATCTGTGGTCACTCGAGTACCTGCAATCGTTTTAAAAGCCGTATCCGGCAAACGAACACCCCCTAAAAAATGAGTGTTGGTTTTAATCTCTTGTAAGACATTATCTGTCCGCTTATCCATTGTCCCAATAGATGAGATAATCGACACTTGTCCTCCGTCTCTTACTAAATCAAGTGAGTGTTTGACAAAGTAATCATGAATCATATAAGGTTTATCGTAGTTTTTATCGGCAATGCGAAAATTTCCAAAAGGAACATTCGTTAAGACTAAATCAAAACTATTATTTTGATAGGGAACTTCTTCAAATCCTCGCACTTCAATATGGGTATTGGGGTGGAGTTGTTTTGCGATTGCGCCTGTCACACTGTCTAATTCAACCCCATAGAGCTCTGATTTATCTCGTATACTTCTAGGCATCGCCGCAAAGAAGTTCCCAGTCCCCATAGAAGGATCTAATATCCTTCCTCCCTCAAAACCATCATCCAGTAATTTTTGCCAAATCTGGCGAATAATCATTGGGTTTGTATAATAGGCTGTGAGAGAACTTTGTTTCATGGTGGAGTATTCTGATTTACTTACTAAACTCTTAAGAGTTAAACGTTCTGCTTCATACTTTGGATTGAGTTCATCGAAAAATTCATTAGCAAGACCACCCCATCCAACATACTTGGCTAGTAGTTCTTGTTCTTCTGGACTTGCTTGTCGTCTCTCTTTTTCTAATCTTTTAACAAGATCAATTGCGGCGATATTCGTTTCAATTTTTTCTCGATTTGTCTTAGGATAAAAGTCCTCTAAATCATCTGGAAAAACAAAATCTTGAACAGGGACATCCGTCTCTTCTATGCCTACAATAAGCGTTTCTGTTTCCTTATCCTTTTCATTTTCTTCTTCCAGGTAGGAAAACAGATCTATTTCCTGGCTTTCACTTGGTGATTCAATCTCAATCTCTGAATCTTCTTTTTCAAGTTCTAAATGAGACAATACTTGTTCAATCTCTTCCAAACTGTTCAAGTATAAGATAGGATTCTCTTCAAATAACTGGTTGGAATCATTGAATAGCTCTAGGCGAACTAAGTCATTTAACTGCGCATTTTCAATCGAAACCAACTGAAATACTTGTCCTTTATAACTTACTTGTGAACCGATTGGATATTCCCTCAAAGCTTCTTCTACAATTTTATCTACTTTAGATAGGGAATGAACTTCCACATTTTCTTCTACCTGGTCAATATTATCTAAAGGTAAGACTGCTTCCTCTACTTGCTTAGACTTTTCTCTTATAGCCTTTACTTCATCAAAATAAGTAATAATTTTCAGCTTTTGTGTCAGTGGGAGTTGTGTGTAGTTTTCTTCATGATGGACAAGATCCGTAACGATATCTAAAGTAGCCATCAATTCTGAACCCAAATAGGCTAGAACATCTCCTTCTTTTTCTTCAAAATGAATCTCAAGAACTTCTTTTTTTAGTTCTTTGGAATCAACCATTAGAAGAAACTCCTCTATATCTCTACTAATGCGGTCAGATAGATTATTCGCAACCCGATAGACATTGACTAAATTGACATCCTGATTCTGATGAAATACAAGCTCACTTAATGGTGTTAGCTTCTCTTTCTCAGATTGGATGTAAAATCGAGTGAAAAGATTATAGGTTGCGACTTCTAGCACCAAGTTTTTCTCAAAATTACTTAATTGAGATAATTTACTTAGACCTGCTTGTCCAAAATTTCTTGTGTAACTTTCTAAATCTTGGTCATTATTTTCAGAACTGGCCTCTAGGAAAGAGATAATATCTTGATGAAACGAATAGACATGAGGTATCTCCTCTATCTTGCCCTCTTCAGTCAAAAAACTCTCTACCAAATTCTGCCATTTCTCATCAAAATGTTGCGCTTGATAACGAAGAAATAAGTCCATTTTCTCTCTATCTTTTGGAATTGTTCCACGAAACATAGCCAATAATTGTATTACTTCCATACTCGCTCCTTTCATCTATACGAAAATAGGAGAATCACATGATTCCCCTACAACTCTATCTCCATTTCAACCTCTTGAGGACTGATTTCTAAATCACTAGATAAAAGAGAAACGGCATCCGTTCTCATGTAGTAAGTATATAAGTCTTCTAGGTCTTGTTGGTTTTCAATCCCTGTTTCAATACTAATCAGAGCCTGTATAAATTCCTTGTAGTGACTCTCCATCATATCTGAAATCTTTTGTTTCATTTCCATAAATACTGAGGACGGTTCAGTGATACTTGTTTGGTCTATGTCTTGTAAATCCTTTTCTAAGGGATTGGTTCCTTCTTCTATTTCCACTAAATCTGAACGACCATCACCATCAGAATCTGCGCTAAGAGGATTGGTTCCTAGCGCAAATTCTTGAGCGTCAGTCAGTCCATCTTGATCCGAATCACGTTGATAAATGGCTTCCATATACTTCCTTCTTTCTTAGTTAATCTTTTTTCACTCCAATCCTACCAAATATTCCTTGAAAGAAGTATCACAACAAAAAAGAGAACGAGCCAAAACTGCGTTCTCCTGAAAATGATAAAACATTACTATTAAAATAGATTACATGTAAAACTCTAATCAGGCAGAGCCTGCTAACTCATGACAGAAAAAGATGTTTAGCCTATAGTGCTGGCATTAAAAAATCCTCACACATCACGCAAGGAAATCGCTAAATAAAACAGGCTTTGACCATGTCGGGATTAATTGCAGCACATTCCAAGGATCCAGCTTTTTCTTTTTTTTATAATCGAATTTCCCAAAGAGTAAGCAAGATGAAGGCCGTCATTGCTTATGCTCATAAGATTCTCAGAATCATTTACAAACTACTTTCTGCCAAGCATACTTATCAAAAAGAGAAGGGGCTAGGACTGAGGAAACAGTTCTAACGCCAAAACTAAAAAATTTCAATTACACGCTAGTACAGGAATTGATTTTTTACGCTTTCTTACTGTTTTTTCAAATAAAAAAGATGACTTACTGAACCTGTAAGCCACCTAATCAGTCGGTTTATTCTGGTGTCTGCCACCGCTTGGCCCGTACGTCCAAGATTGCTATCGGATTTTGTTCTGGTGTCCGCCACCGCTTGGCCCTTATGTCCAAGATTACTATCAGATTGACCATGAGCCGACCACTCATTTATAGACATATTGTATCTTTAAATAGCTACAATTTCAAGTGTAAACTCTTCTATTTGGTCGTATAAGCAAAACTGATGGCACTATCTGCTTGAGAGATTTTTCTAAAGGTATAGTTAGGGTTGCCCCCATAGTTGGTTTCAGACACAAGGAAAGAACCATCATCATAGACCTTCTCTACAAAAGCCACATGACCATAGCTGGCTGGTGTACCATGTGTACCTCCTACAAAAGAAACAATAGCACCTGCTCTTGGTGTAGAGCCCGTTTCCCCACCAAGACTTGAAGCTGTCGCAACCCAGTCTTGACCATTTCCCATGGTATTAATGATTGAAATCTTTTCTCCATTTCTACCTTTTAATTTTAAGCCTAACTGGTTCATACGAGCCGCAACACCCCATGTACATTGTCCATAAGCATAGGCCATACCATCTCCACCACCAGGAACAGAATGATCATACAAGTCCCCACGAACCCCTTCAAGGGATTGTGGATCACTTTTTGCCTGTCCTCCATTTGTTTGACTAAAGCCTTTTTCAATTTGGTAATACCATTCCGTTGCTCTGGTTTGTCTTTCCAGTAGTTTGTCACCAGAATTTCCCTCCCAATAGGTCAGAAAGAGTTGGGCCAGATTGGCTGCACTGCCTGTATTTTTAAAGAAATCCTTTAACCAACTTTGATAGTAAGGACTATCCCCATGAAGCATAAAATCAAGTTGTAGGTCTAAATCATACCATTTCTTATTTTGGGTGCGTGCATAATTTAACAAGGCTGTATGCCGTGTTGACCCATCTGCGGTATCTGTCCATTGCCCTAAACCTAGACCTCTATGAAGAATATTAGGATAAGCACCACTATAAATGGCTGGACCTCCAATCGCTAACCAGCTTTCATCATCCCATGAGGAATCGGTAGCGCCAACAGGAGGAGATAAATAATCTCCTTCAGCTCGTTTAGGATTAATAGAAGACTCTACCGACCAATTTCCTAAAATAGCCGCAATGGCTTGGGGACTTGCCCCTTGAGATTTCAAAAACTCATAAATATGTTTTGCTCGTTCAAACTCATCCCCACCAAACTGACCAATGGCAGGTAAGATAGTTGTCTGAAGTTGAATGACTTTGGGAAAATAAAATTGCGGATTGACATACACCAATTTTTCTTTCTTGTTCTTATACTTTTGATAGGAAACTTTCAAACCTGTATCGTCTGATGTTTCACCAATAATATCACCCGTTAGGACTCTTGTACCCTCAATCGCACGGCCATTATGAATAGAATACAAGGTCAATCGACTCTCATTCTCTCCTTTTCCGTTAGTGAGAATTATATTGTCACCATCTAGTGATACGACCCCATCCATTGGTGCGACAATCGTTTGGTGAGCCTTCGCTTCTAGTAGAATGTACTCCTGAAGAGTAGGTTTTCCATCTAAATCATAGTATCCATAACGATAAATCATGGTTAGACTATCTTCATTGCTTTTCCCCTCAAATGGATTGTCCAATTCCTGCATGGAAGCATAGACACCTTCTTCTTTTAGTTCCTTCATTTCCTCTTGATCGTCTTTCGATAGTTTATACTTAGGAGTTTCATAAAGGTCTTGCATGGATTTCAAATCATCTCCATCGTTTAAATCATGCCACAAAGTAGACAGATAATCCTTGTAAGTTTCGGAACTAAATAAGTGAACTGGTTTGTTTAACTCATAGTCATGGAATTTAAAGTTCATATACCCCATCACATCATCAACTTTTGTGTAATAAGTAATTCCTTTGTCATTTGTGCGAGTATGTTCTGCATCTTCCCAAGTTAGGTGGGTATAAGCTTTTGTTAATTCAAATTCATCTTGTTGAATTAAACTAGCAGATGAAAATCCTAAAAAGAAGCTCATCATAAATAAGAGAAGAAAGACTATTCCTCCAACTATCCAGGTTACAGGATTTCCAGCCGCAAATGTAAAGAAGGAAAAGGTTGCTTTTAGTTTTCGATAGATATTTCGGACACTTGTAAGACCTTGTTTCTTTAATTTTCGAAACCGATTTTTAAAGGAACTTGGATTCTCTTTCGCTAGTTTCCATCCTTTTCCATCCTTAAAATGATGGTATCGCTCTTTTGTGTTGGTTAGTCTTTTCTTGGTAAAACGACCTGTTGCTTGTCCTGTTTTGACACTAGCTTTCCCAATGTTATAAGAAAGCCGACTGTAGCGTTTCCCTTTTCTAATGGTCTCTTGAAGTGTGCGATAGCCTTCTAAATCTTCATTTTCTGAAGCTAACTCTCCTCCTTCACGTCCAAGGACATAAAGAAAAGTTTTGGCTTTCCTACTGACTTTTTTGGACTTATAGGCTTGTTTAGTAGATTTTAGATTCTCTTTTGCGGCCTTGACTTCTTTCTTAGCTTTTAATTCTTCTAAACTCTTCCCTTGAAAGAAAAAATTAGATTTATGTTTCAGTTCCTGACCATAGAGAAATTTTTGATTGGTTTTTCTTTCTTTACGACTCTCTTTTCTTTCTTCTTTTGCTTCTACCTTGGCTTCTCTAAATTGCTTCTTGGCTATTTTTAATCGTTTCCTAGCATGAGGTAATCGTCTGTCTCTTAATTCTTTACGATTCAAAAGAGATGGAGGACTATTTTGAAGAATATGATTGTAGTCTTCATTTGCTTGTTTTACTCTCTCCTTTGAAGCTTCTCTCATCTCCTCTAGCTTTTCTTTTATCTCTTTTTTCCATGCTTTTTCATCCAGTACAGCGGAATCTTTTTTCTGTTTCTTCACCTCCCTCTTTCCTTGTTTCAAGAATTTCTTCTCATCTTTTAGACTTCTTCTAAATGCCTTTCGGGCACGTATGTTTTCTCTTTTATCCTTCATTTACCTTCCCCTTAATTAGAAGCCATTTTATCAGGATCCGTACTCATGATATCAAACAATTGAGTACCTTGAGGAATCTTATTTTTAAAGGGAACGACAACTGAACCAGCTTTTATCAGTCCTGCCCCTTTTTCTGGATTGACAAGGTATTTTTCGAGTTCTTTTGACAAGCCTAAGAGTTGAACCAGTTCTTCTCGGTCATTTTTTGCTTGCTTGAGGAGAATCATAAATTCACTATTTGCAATAATCCGTCTACCATTTGGATCTAACAATAAGGTTTCAACGTTTTGAGTTATTCCAGTCGGACTAGCTCCATATTTTCTGACACGACTCCACAATTTAAAGAAGAAATCACTGGCATATTTATCTAGTAAGAGAAGCTGCATTTCATCAAAATAAATCCAGGTCTTCTTCCCTAATTTTTGGTTCCGAACAACACGATTCCATATCTGATCAAACACTACCATAAGAGCGATTTGTTTCAGCTCATCTCCTAACTTTTTAACGTTATAGATTAAGAAGTTAGATCCTGTCTGAATATTGGTCTTATGAGAAAAAATATCAAGAGAACCTTCGACATACAGTTCCATATCAAGTGCCAAATTCTGCGCTTCTTCTTCTGGTTGTTGACTCAAGACAAAGACCCATTCTTCCAAAGAAGGCTCTTTAAATGACTGATAGGTGAGTCTGGTGACTCGGTCGATAATTGATTTTTCTCTCCCATCCATTTTTCTATCCAATAACTTGCCGATAAAGGATAAAAGAAATTCTGATTTTACCTTAACAGGATCCTCATCCATATTTTCCTCAGACAAGTCAAGGACATTGAGATAGGTTTGGGAATCAGGCGCAATATCAATCATTTCTCCTCCAAAAGCTCGTCCAATGACACTGTATTCTGCTTCTGGATCCACGATGATAATTTCAGTATTTTCACCAGATTCCTTGATTTTGGTTGTGATAATTTCATGCTTGGTTGCCATCCCTTTCCCAGCTCCTGATGTTCCTAAAATCAGACCAGACGGTGTATTTAATAGGCTGCGATCAATGGTAATAATATTACTTGATATTTGATTGATACCGTAATATTTCCCACTACGGTCTTGTAAGTCTACTGAAGTCCATGGAGAGTTCACTGCTACATTGGACGTTAATAAACTCCGTGATACTCCCTCTAAAAAATCACAACCAAATGGCAGCAAACTATTAAAAGCTGCTTCTTGCATATATGGAAGTTTATCAATCATTAGGTCATTTGAGCCGGCCACTTGTTGGATCGTGTCTAGGGCTTGTTTGAGTTCTTCTTCATCCTGACCAAAAACACCAATCAAGAAGACCGTTTGAAAAAGTTTATCTCCTGTCTCTGTCATGGTTTTTAAGAGTTCCTCAGCTTCATCGATATTGCTTTCTAATACATGACCTACTTTTTCCAAATAGATACCTGTACGAGCTAGTTTTTGTTGTTCCCCAATCTTTTGGGATTCCATCAAGGTCTTCTTTGTTCGTAGTTTCTTCATAGCATCTGCCTTGGTCGAACTTTGAGCATGGAGGCTCACAATCAATTCCAAATCTCCTTGCATGAGGTCTCGAATAAACTGATCCCCTAATTCCATGCCGTAGTCTCTCACATAGACAATCTGCAATAAGCGGTCATTAATTTGTAGGTAATTCTTGTTTTTAAAATCTAAGATATTAGGTGCTATGAAGTGACGAGTTGTCTGACCAGATCTCGTTAAATCACGGTAAGAAAAAGGAAGATGGTGTTCTCCTCTAAGCATATCCGCCAACAAGTTCACCCGTTCTTCGCCAGCCAAGGACTCAAAGCGAGCATCAATTTCTGAGAAACCACTCTTGAAATATTCTCCAATTTGAGACAAGGAACGATAGGCTTGTTTGGGATTAGTATCCTTTCTTCCAAAGCTAATCAGTTTCACAGCTGAAAAGTTATTTTCCCCACTGTCTAAATTTTGATTCATCATCCGATTCAATTCTTTACGATAGCTATCATACCCATCTTCTTTTTCCTCATACAAAACACTTTGTCTGAATTTTTCTAAATTCAATCTTTTATTAAAGATAGTCAATTGGAAGTTGGTTTGGTCATCTAAGGAGTTAATCAAATCAGAATACTTCTCAATGATTGCGCCCTTATCTTCCAAACCAACGGTCTGATAATTGACATCACCAAGTAAATAGCTTTGTGAGAAATAATCTTCTTTTACCTGCATCAGACCATTTTGATACAGGGCTTGATAGGAAAGAGTATTAGCCGTTGAGGGTAACACTTCCTCTTTTTTCCCTTTAACTTTTTCCTTTTTATTAGTCATTGAAGTTTTTTGTTTCTTTAATGTATTTGATTTTCTTTTCATGTTCAGGTCCTTTCTTTCCTGTAATTGTGCGTAGGGGAACCGTTAATTCAAAATGAAGACGGTATTTCAAATAATGTTCAAAATATAAATCATTGGGTTTATAGACTCCAAAAAGCATGAGGGGGATGGTAAAAGCAAACACAAAACCGTAAACAAACCAATCTCCAAATTGCCAGAAAAAGAGATTCAAGCCCAAAACAATAATTGTGACAATAAAGGCTGGTAAAACAAAGATGATTTGTCTTGTAGTGAAGCCTAACCAAGCCCTGTGTTGGTATTTTGAGATATCTTTAAAGACACGTGTATTCATGACTTTCCTTTCTTAAAAGGCTAAGAAGCAACCACTTCCTAGCCTTTATCTAATTACATACCTAAGATTGAGCGAGCCGTACGTTGAGAACCAACGAGGGCAATAATCAGTAAGATAGCTTGTACCAAACTACCAAACATAATCGCAAGTGATTGCAGGACTCCTGCACCATTTGAAACAGCTATTTTCCCAGCAGATTCAAACAAAGGAACAAGAGATACAATCAGAAAAATGAGAACCCCTTGTACCGCATAAACCATAATATTTTTTAAATAGCCAATACCAATAGACTTCCATTCATCACTTAAAAATGTTGGAATCGTAAGAGGGGCAAATGGAATCATAAGGTAGAGTTGAATAAATCGAATAGATACCAAAAGATTAACCATGGCTGCACTTACTATCCGAACAAGCCAAATGAGGAGGGCGAAAAAGCCCACAATCATACGGCCAATAAATCCTGAACCTTTTAATCCAGAGAGTGTATCATACTTTGCCCCACCGTGAGCCACAATCGAAGCCACTTGTTCAATGGCGTGACTCGCAATCCCGATGATAGCTTCTACAATAACGGTAGTATTGGTAATTACAACTGCGACCATAATATAACTAATCAACATCGGCGCTAATGCTTCAAAGGTCATCGCTCCACCTGAGTTAGCAATTTTCTTTGCCATCTTCGAAAATTCTAAGATGAGAACAACTGATAAAATCGCAACTCCAAGAGGCTGCATGACACTTTTAGTAATACTAGACATATAAGTCCAAACAGTTGGATTGTAGCTAGATAGAGATTTAATCAGATCTACCGTAGATTGTAAATCCACATTAAATCCTTCAAATAAATTTTCAGCTGATATTTTTTCAGATGCAAGGTAAACAAAGGGTGAGACTAAACTAAGATTCATGTCATTGTTTATCCTCCTAAATTGAAATCTGGGTTACAAAGGCTCCAGCAGCCCCGACCATAACACCACCGACAATTTCCAGAATGGCATTCCGAACACCTGGTCCACCATCTTTAATGTTGGTTGCAAGATTGACAATCCCCACAACAACGAGAAAGGCACCAACGGCAATCAATCCCTTCTGTAACAAAGACATAGCTTGTGCAAACATGGCACTAGCGTCTACTCCATAAACAAAACCTTTAAAATGCGTAATCATCTATTTCCTCTTTTCTATTTTTATTTTAAACTAGATTCAAAAGTTAAATCACGAATTCTAAGGCCTTCAAGATGATTTTCTTGTCTTTGATTTAAAGGATTGATTTGATAGTTCCACCACCGTTCATCGGTTTCTTGATTGGCTAGGTATTTCCAGTTTGGATGCTTAGTGGAATTGTACTTTTTGCTTTTAAAGACAGGTATATTGGCAATTCGAACCAAGCATTCATGCCGTTTCATATTTCCGACTTCATCAGGTGTCATTAAATCACGAGCAATCTTTTGATGAGAAAGGGATCCTGAACCTGTCTGGCCAAAGGAACGACTAGTATTTCGAACATCAATGGTTTGTTTACCGAGTAAACCACTCATAAATTTAAAGGTATCTTCATCATTACCACCTAAGTAGACTAAGCTATCACAGTTCCCAAGAATGGTTTTCCAAGCTTCTTTTTCTTTATAGAGCCCTTGAAGTTGGGCAATATTTTGAAGAATAGGAACGAGACTCATGTTCCGAGAACGGACTGTTGAGGTTTGTTCAGCAAAATCTGGAATTTCTCCGATATTTGGGAACTCATCTAAGTAAAATCTCACATGAAGAGGCAATTGCCCCTTAAAATCAATATCTGCTTGTCTTGTCAGGGTTTGAAATACGGTTGAAAAAAAGAGGGCTGAAAGAAAGCGAAAGGTACTATCGTTATCTGGGATAACTAAGTAAACCATTGATTTTTCCTTGCCCCATGTCTTCATATCAAGGGTATCTCTTTTGGTCAAATCCATGACACTTTGAATATTGAAGAGGGCAAATTTAGCAGTGGTTACAGCTATAACAGAATCCAGGGTCTTATCCTTATAATTTTGAAAATCTGCCCAATTTCGCATGGTAAAATTTTCAGTCCCATACTTTTTAGCATAATTTTCAAATAAAATTTCTAAGACACTTTTTTCTTGGTTTTCACCCTTGGATAAGTGTTTAATGAGTTTTGAGATTTCAGCAAAACTTGGATAACGCCCTCGTTTTTTTCGCTCTTCCACTTCTTTTTTTTGACGTTTCAACAAGTTTTGATATTCCTTTTGACTTAAACGACTTTCTTCTATGAGCTGTTCTCTTGTTTTAGGTGGGTTATAGAAATCGACCAAGTAGGAGGCTAAAGCTCGTACCAAAGTCATAGAAGCTTCATCCCAAAATGGATCACTACGAGAGCCAGAGCCTTTTGTGTTATTGAAATAAACCGTCAGCATGCGATTCAAATCGTTTTCTGTCTCTATATAGCGAAAAGGATTAAAGCCATCTGAGTTCTTCATATTGACTAAATCTAACACCTTTACTTGGTAGCCATGTTCTAAAAAGAGTTTGCCTGTTTTTTCGGCCAAGTGATCTTTAGGATCCACTACAATATTAGAACTATTCATCTGAATCAGATTGGGTTTCACAAAGCGAAAGGTCTTCCCACTTCCTGAACCTCCGATCACCGCAATATTCTTATTTCTATCATATTGGGGTGGTTTTTTATCTAATAATGTCAAACGAACATCTTGTGCTAAAATCGTATCATGAGAAAATTCCTTACCGTAAAAGAGCTTCTTTTCTTTTAGAGTTCCAAAACGGGCGCTCCCGTATTCTACCCCTTCTCGGTATTGTTTTTTACCAGTCTCTAGATAGAGATAAACCAGCAACATCATCACAAAGCCTAGTAGAAAAAAAGCACTTGATTTTCCAGTAAAAGAAACATTCCATGGCGACTGAAGAACTTGATCTTGACCTTCCATCAGAAGATGAGTCCATTTATCTAAAGTATTTCCAGTATAGGAATCATACAAAAGCGTCAAACGATGAAAAAGATAGCCTAGTAAGATACCTAACAGTGAGAATAGTAGGAATTTCTTTCCACTGTACATCATCTCACCATCTCTTTCTGTTTGACGGCTCCTTCTTGTCTAAAGGTAATTTGGGATTTAGCCTCATCAATTGCATCGTCTAATGACTTATCCATGGTAAAATCAGCTAATTTCTCCGGATCATTAACCATTTTTTCTAACAGATGGTCTAAATGATTGTCTAGAATCGAACGGTCTTTCGTGTAGAAATGCAGAGAATCCCCTTGCCAAGCGATGGCTAAAGGAATCTCTTCTTTTTCTAAAAAATCTTTAAATTTCTCTATATCAATTGGTTTGTCTAAAAAATCTTTTTTCAGATTAATCGTATCAATCGAATAAGGAGATTGTAGCAATTCTTCTAATTTCTGCACCCCTATCTTATAGGCGGAATCCTGTGCTAAAGCCTGACGTCTAGACCATTCTAGAATCTTTAAGAGACTTTTTACAGTAAATAAAAGACTACGCTCTGCATATTGAACTGCCATTCGTTCCTGTTGTTCAGAGGACATCCGAGGCCTCCTTCTTCACAAATAGCAGCTTTCCTTCTTTATAACGATAAGCTATCAATTTCTGACGTTGCTTAATCGATTTGACAACCTGCAGTAAATCTCTCGAATAAGGTTCTCGAAGAGTAACTTCTACTGCTTTCCCATCAAAGATACCAACACGTTTAAATTCAATGTAGTCTTTTTTGAGATGTCCTAAGCCCATACCAAAAGGAAAGTGATGAATCAATTGGATGGTACAACCACCTTTATTTCCCATTTGTTTCAAATCATACAAGTTTACTACCTTCATGATTAACTCCTTTATCTAGTTTGTCGCATCGTTTAAGTCTGGTAACGATAAACTCCGTGTCTGTTAGAAAATTCTCACACACGTCTTGTGCCAGTTGCCCTTCACAGGGAAATACTCTCAGTCCCTACTTACACAGGCACGCTAATCAAGACGGAGTGGATTCAATTTTCAAAGAACAGGTAGCTTTATTATAGATAAGAGTAGTTGAAATTTTTATCACATTTTTGGAGTTATTGGAATAAAAAAAGCAACTCACTGCTTTACTAATGAGTTACTTTTGTACTAAAATATTTGTTGCATAATTTCCCTAATAACCTGAACAGAGTTATCAAATGAGATATCTTTAGCATACTTAAATTGGCGTTGATAACGAATCCATAGCTCTTTCTGATAATCAGAAATTTCAATTCCTCTCACTTGTTCTTCCCAATTATCAATAGTATCTTTACTTTTACGTTTTTCTGCCGTATTTTCAAGTGCATTTTTTAATACTTCAAGATTAATCTCTTCTTTTCTAAGTTTATACAAAGTGAAAAGATCATATCGATCACGTGGGCGTGTCGAAGCTAATCCCCTACTAATGATCGTTTCTAACTTTTCAGCAAGTACAGTCTCTAGATTATATGTCCATATCTTGATGCTTTCATTAGTAAAGATAGAAGTCATTGAATAAGTAATTTCTCTTGGTGTGATCTTATCACCAGTAGTAATATCAATAAAAACAACCTCCTTTAATGTATCAAAAGTTGCATTTAATTTTAATGAAAATCCTCCATATTCATCATCTTGGCGAATAGGTTCTAGCTTATCTACTGAAAATGAAAATCCATCAGTTTTAGAACAAAGAATCTCTTCAAAGATATGAATCAAATTTTCTCTGCTCATTTCGGTTCCCTTCAGAGTGACATCTAAATCCATTGTGGTTCGCTTATCTAGTCCAATCATTTGACCTATTAGATACCCTCCTTTTACAATGAAGGAATCTCTGTAAGAACTAGTAGAAATCATCTTTAACACTTGCTCAATTAAATAATGTTGTTGTACTTGTTGAGCTGGAATTTCCTTATCTTTTGAAATATTTTTGATTTTTGCTTTAAAGCTATTCGCATTTGAAAACATTAAGATAGCACCTCCGTATAAGATTGTAACTTATCAGTTACTTTAAATAGATGGGCATAATAAAATAATTTGTGTAAATTAATTTGATTTTGTTGAAAATATTTTTTAAACGCTGGTGCAATAATTTGAAGATCCACCTGATGAACTGGTCTTAGACATTCAACCAAAACTCGTTCAATTTCATAAACTTTAATAAATTGACCAGGAAGACGCTCTATTTCAACAATTCCTTCACTATAGTGAGAGCGTAAGATAATAGGACATATATCTGCTTCCTTAATGTTTTTGGTATTCGTACCATAAGGAAAACTCATCGTCATGTTAAAAGGGATAGTCAAAGATAAACCATGTNACCAAAGTGCTGTCTCCAAAGAAAAGATTCCCTTTGGAAATCGATACTGAAGGACAAACCACTCATCTAAATAAATATCAGGTAAGCGATATAATCCTTTTTCTTCAGCATCGATTTTTCCTTCTGTAACCATTTTTAATAAGGTTTTGTAGTGTAAATTTTCATCTATTACTTGTTTAAAAGTTAAAAAACCATACTGATTGAAAGAGTTCATCAGTTTCTCTCTTTTATCAACCATATCATTCTCCTTTATTAGAAACAAAATGCTAACACCTTCTATATATGTTAGCATTTTATTTCTTTAAAATCAATTCATTTAGTTTTTTTATTTCAAAATTAATCCATACGTAAGACAGACCAGCTATTATTAAAGAAAAAATAAGACATAGACTGATAGGTTCCACACCAAATGTAGCCCCATACTGCCCCATAAGTCCGATTTGTAGCGCACAAGCCCTAAAAACATCCCAAGTGAAACATACAAACACCAAGCTAAAATGGTTCCTGGATGATGAGCTAAGGCAAATAAAATACTTGTCAAAGCAACTCTAATATCTAATTTACTGACTAAGTTCCATAAAATTTCTCGATACAGAAATTCTTCAACCATACTCGCATTGATTAAAAACAATAAAAATGAAAACCAAGGAACTTGATGTTGAAGGCCAATTAAGTTTGCTTGATTCGTGCTTCCTTGAGCATGAATCAGACTAAAACATAGACTTATAATCAGTAGGCTAACGAATCCAATACCAATCCACTTTATACTAATTTTCATATTGACCTTGGCCACTTGTTTTCGTTGACCATACATCCATAAAAAAGAAATGAGCGATGCACAATAGAGAATCTGTAGTATAGTTAACTCACCGATACAAAGCAATTTCAGTAAGTATAGAGATACCAATAAGACATTTACTTGTTGGAATATATACACTGGAATTATTCTTTTCATAGTTACCTCCGAAATAAATCTTCATAATCTAAATCTAATACCTGCACAATCCTTTCTACCCATGGACTTTGAGGCATTCGTTGTTCCATCTTATAGTGGCGAATCTTTTGATACAAACGATTCAATTCACTTGGATAGTGAAACTCTCCCGCAAACATTTTTCTGGTTAACTCAATCCAGCTGATATTCCTTTCAGCCAAAATAATGGACAAGTTCTCCCAAAATCGTTCAGCCATATTGCTTCTCCTTTAGTTAGATAAATAATGTGTTTGTTCCATGTAAATCAATTGTTTCGTATCTCTTGGCAATAGAGCTCTAGCCTCTTCCAAATTCAGATTTGGATAAACTCTCTTATTTGAAACTGCAAGAGGAAGTCTGATGCTTAGTTCAGGATTTTTTAATATCATTTCAATGAAATCCGATAATCTTAAATTGTCACGGTTCTTAAATCGTAATAAATTGGGAGATAAAAACTCAAAACAATCTGAAGAATAGCTCATCATCTCAATTAATTTGTCCTTTGTCATTTCAGAAATAGAATGAGGAGTGACCTCTATGCCATACTTTTGAAAGAAATCCAAAAGAAGTTGATTTCTATGACAATTTTTACTTAGATAGAGATCAATCATGGGAGACCTCCCAAAGATTCGGTTCCATTTGATATTCTGAGACGATTAAGGAATCTAATAAATTTGAGAAGTTAATCGGTTTCTTTTCTTCATCAGAAGCTTTTACAGTTACTTGGGTTGTAAGTATTCCCTCTTTTCCCTCGGCTCGATAGCCTTGTCCATATAAAATAAAAACGAGATTTTGATGATCATCTACAAAGGCATCAACCCCATTCTTTATGTCTTGACTTTCAAGGAATTCCATAACGTTTTGAAGATAGGACTCGTAAAATAGTGGGTAGTTGTGTTTTTTATGGTAATCATCTAAAAATGTTACTTCAAACTCACATGGATAATTGGGTATCAAAAATAATTGTTCATCCAGCTGTTTGATTTCTGCATCATGTAATTCTGTTTCTAATTCATCACAATCTAGTATTGATTCTTTATTTAATGCTTTCATCTTTTTCCTCTATTTCTTTTAATTTCTTTGCGATTGCGGCAATCACAGGAACGGTTACACTATTACCAGCTTGTTTATAGAGCTGACTATTACTAGAGACTTTTCTAGCAGCTTCAAAAGCCCAATCAGGAAAGCCCTGCAAGCGAAAACACTCTTTAGGAGTGATTCGTCGTATCCTCAGACGGTAAAATTGTCCATCTATTAATACACCGGCTACATGATAAACTTGTTTATCTTCTCCTTCATAACTAGCAACTACTACTCCCATTTGTCCACTAGTTGTTAACGTATTCGCTATACCTTTTCCAACTCTACCACGACGATACTGAGAACTTGGTCTTTCCAAATTGATTGAATCTCCTATTTCTGCTTGAGCGTATCCTTTTTTCGTTGCTTCCCGTACTTTTAGAAATTGGATTGGTTCTGGAATTAGTATTTTGGGAATTTTATCTCCACCTTGCATTGTAGTCAGTGTTGGAGATAACCCCTCACTTCCATAAACTCGACCAGTTTCCTTAAAGCTAGTTGGTAAATCTCCAACAACGACAATACCATGGCGATCTTGAGTATTTAAAGTAAACATCGCCTCTTGGTTTTCCTTAAAGCGTCTACCATTTTGTCTCTTGTCTAATCTATCTGGTGTAATGCAAGGAATCGCAATCTTAAATCCTTCTCCTTTTCCACGAACTAAGGTTGGCGCAAGACCTTCTGAATAATAGACTTTACCGCTCATTCCACTTTTTGATGGATTCAAATTCCCTAATGTTTTTAAAATCTCAGAGTTAGTTGCTTGACCTTCTCGTCTGAAAGGAAATAAGAGTCTGGTACTTTTCTTTCTAGAATGTCCGATAATAAACACCCTCTCTCTGTTTTGGGGAACGCCAAAATCCTTACTGTTAAGCACCTGCCACTCAACATCAAACCCCAACTCATCAAGTGTGGTAAGGATTGTTGTGAACGTCCGTCCCTTATCGTGATTGAGTAGGCCTTTAACATTTTCAAGAAAAAGAAAACGTGGTTGGATTTGTTTGGCCGCCCGAGCAATTTCAAAGAACAAAGTTCCTCTAGTATCTTCAAATCCCAATCGTCTTCCTGCGATTGAAAATGCTTGACAAGGGAATCCCCCACAGATGATATCGACTTTCCCTCTAAGTTTTTTAAATTCGTCATCTGAAACATCTCGTATGTCATGAAATTCAATTTCTCCTTCCGTTTGAAAAATGGACTTATAAGATTCTCTAGCAAATTTATCAATCTCACAAAATCCAATACACTCGTGTCCAACACTTTCCATTCCAAGCCGAAATCCACCTATACCTGAAAATAAATCAATAAATCTCATTTCTTTATCCCCCCTTTCTGATCGACTATCAATATCCAAAGAGTCATACCGCTTGAAATTAAAATGAGCATAACTAATATCCACTCGATTGGCGACATTTTAACCACCTCCTTTTCTAACACGGTTATTCCAAACAGAATACAAGCCGTTAAACACAAATTCAGCCAAAACTTCCGCTCGTCTAACAAAGCGAACATTGTCAAGAGCATACTGATAGATTCTCTCAAAATCAGTCATAGCAATTTCACTGGCTGTTTCAGAAAAACCTTCTCGTCTAAATTGATCTTGTACCAATCCCCAAATATAATCTCGATCATATTTTGTGACCTTTTCGACTTTTCTTCTCAAAATAGATTGAGAATCTCTTTCTTCCTCATCCTCAATAAATAAAGATTCAGTCTCACTATATTTAGTCTCACTAACTTCAGTCTCACTAGGGGCTGAATAAGAGACGGGGGCCGTTTCATTTTTATCCTGCCCTAGTCTTTTCTTAACACTAGGCCTGTTCGAACTAGCTACTGGGGTAGAAGACAACTCCCCTAAATAAATCTTATTAGCTAGTCTTCCTTTTTCACTTGAAGACTGTTGAACTTCATCAATTAAGTCATATTCTTTAAGAGTTTTTTTGATGGACAATAATTTGGACTTCGAACAACCTAACAGCCTCATCAGTTTAGAATTAGAAAATACTAAATAGACTGCTCCTTCTTCATCTATCCAACCACGACTGAGAGATAATTCTAAACGATCTTTTAAAATAGAATAAGCCACCTTTACTTCTAGTTTCATATCCATATATTTCTCATCCTCAAAAAGAATTTTAGATAATTTGTAATACCGTTCTGAAGTTTGGTATTGATTTGCGGTGATTCGTTTCATTGCGCGCCTCCAAATTCTTTGAGTATTAAATCTCCACTTGATTCCAATCGAACCAAGCCACTTTTTTCTAATTCAGCCATAAGAGATATGGCTTCAACAATGTCAATTCCCATTTCACGTACTAAAAATGAAATGACAATATAGCGTGATGATTGTAATTCTTTTGTCATTTTCCCTCCAGAAAATAAAAAAAGGAGAACAATATACAACTGTTCTCCAAAATAATTTTATTAAAAAGAAAAACCCTGCCAAATTAATTTTTGGTAGGGTTTTTGGTAGGAAACTAAATTTATTTATCAGTTTCTAAAATGTGTTCACGATTCTAAAAGGCTGATACTATAGTATTCCGAATTCTAATTGGTATATGCCTCTTATTTAAGAGTAACTGAAGCACCAGCTTCTTCCAATTTAGCTTTGATTTCTTCAGCTTCTGCAGTTGGAACGCCTTCTTTGATGACGCCTGGTGCACCATCAACAAGTTCTTTAGCTTCTTTAAGTCCAAGACCAGTGATTTCACGTACAGCTTTGATAACGCCAACTTTTTTGTCACCAGCAGCTGTCAATTCAACGTCAAATGAATCTTTAGCAGCACCAGCGTCAGCAGCACCAGCTGCAGCTACAGCTACAGGAGCAGCTGCAGTTACACCAAATTCTTCTTCGATAGCTTTTACAAGGTCGTTCAATTCAAGGATTGAAGCTTCTTTAATTTCAGCAATAATGTTTTCAATGTTCAATGCCATTGTTATTTCCTCCAAATAAGTTTTTAATTTTATAATCGTTTTTCCGTAGCTAGGCTACGCTGCGTAGCTTAAGATTAAGCTGCGTCTTCTTTGTTGTCTGCAACCGCTTTGACTGCAAGAGCAACGTTGCGCACTGGCGCTTGAAGTACAGAAAGGAGCATAGAAAGAAGTCCTTCGCGGTTTGGAAGAGTTGCAAGAGCAACGATTTCTTCTTTAGATGCGACAGCGCCTTCAATTGCACCACCTTTGATTTCAAGTGCTTCAGCGTTTTTAGCAAAGTCGTTCAAGATTTTCGCTGGTGCGATAACATCTTCATTAGAAAATGCTACGGCAGATGGTCCAACAAATACTGATGCAAGATCTTCAAGACCAGCTTTTTCAGCTGCACGACGCAAGATTGAGTTTTTAATAACTTTATACTCAACTTCGCTTCCACGAAGCTCACGACGAAGAACTGTATCTTGATCAACTGTCAAACCACGAGCGTCTACAACGACGATAGATGCAGCAGCTTTCATTTTTTCAGCTACTACGTCAACTAGTTCCGCTTTTTTAGCAATAATTGCTTCACTCATTAGTGTGTTCACCTCCGTAATTATTTTGCTTGGGGAATTTTTTCAAAAGAAAAACGCGCCCAAACCTAGACACGAAAGTACAATACGCTTCTTTTTACATGATACGTTTTGTCCTCGGTAGGATCTTTATGAGTCGAGCTCCCCTACTGTCTTAGGCAGTTTTGTCAAACCGTATATAAGTATAGCATATGCAAAAAAAGAATGCAAGATTTTTGCAAACTTTTTTTGAAATTTTTTTAAATCTCGACTGTCAAAACTTTGCCTTGCTTAACCACCTGTTCTCCAGCGATATAAACATCATCAACATCACTGGCTTTGACTGCATAAACTAGGTGAGAGAGCATATTTTCCTGAGGTTGGAGATGGATTTTTCCTTGAGGATTAATGACCAGAAAATCTGCCTGCTTACCAACTTCCAGACTTCCTATCTGATCTTCCATCCCAAGAACCTTAGCACCTTCGATTGTCAGTGCCTTAAGGGCTGTTTCGATAGGGAATTGACTGGCATCTCCACTTTTCATCTTTTGAAGAAGGGCTGCGGTCCGTCCTTCCTCAAACATATCTAGATTGTTGTTGGAAGCAACGGAATCAGTCGCAATTCCCACAGCAACTCCTGCTTTTTGGAGTTGGATGATTGGAGCGATTCCTGAGGCCAGTTTTAGATTACTGATAGGATTGTGGGCGATAGCCACTTGAGAGGTTGCCAAACGTTCAATTTCTCGTTCGTTTAGCTCGACCCCATGAGCAAAAACAGACGGATGATCTAAGTAACCCAGTTCTTCTAGAAAGGCGAGGGGGCGTTTGCCATAGCGTTTCAGGATAATTCCTGATTCCTCCTTGGTCTCCGCCACATGGATATGGATAGAAATGTCCAGCTCTTTTGCCATATCTAAGCTCGCTTCCAGCAAGTCTCTACTACAGCTATACGGAGAATGTGGAGCTGCCATAACCTTGAAATTTGGATTTTCATATCCTAAAATTTCCTCTATGATGGCTCGTGTTCTGCTTATGGTCTCAGCTGTTGTTTCAGCTTCTGAAGAAAAGAGGGTCGGTGAGAAATAACAACGCATCTTGGAAGCCTTAACTGCCTGATAAATTCTCTCAATATCCACACCATTGGGATTATACATATCGTTGAAGGTTGTTGTTCCTGACTGGAGCATTTCTGTCAGAGCCTCTTTGACTGCCTTGGTAGTCATATCGGGAGTAAACTCAGCTTCTGCTGGCCAGATATAGTCATTAAGCCATTCATGGAGATTGCTGTCATCCCGAATCCCTCTCAAACCTGTCATAGCAGAATGGGTGTGACAATTGACCAAACCAGGCATGATCCAGGCTCCCTGATAGTCTATAATCTGCTCAGCTTGCTCTAAAATCTCAGGCTCCTCTTGACCGACATAGACGATTTGAGAGTCCTTAACGGCTAAGACACCATCCAAATAAACATGGAAATCTTTGTCACAAGTCACGATATTTACATGCTGATAGACTTTCATTATAGGTTCCTTTTCTATAAGACAATTTACAGTGAACAATTTTTCTAGCTATTGTAACAAAAAAGTCACCCGAAGGCAACTTTTTTCCATAATATTTCAAAATAGAAAGAGTTATTCAGAGCTAAAAGCTGCTGCTTTTTGCATTTGGTAATACTTGCCCTTTCTAACCATGAGCTCTTGATGATTTCCATGCTCCACGATATCGCCATCCACCAAGACAAGAATCAAATCCGCATCCTGAATAGTTGACAAACGGTGAGCAATGATAAAGCTTGTACGTCCCTTCATGAGTTTAGCAAAGGCATCCTGTACTAGCACTTCTGTCCGTGTATCGATGGAGGAAGTCGCTTCGTCTAAGATAAGAATCTTTGGTATAGCTAGAAAGACTCGGGCGATGGTCAAGAGCTGGGCTTGACCGACAGATAGTGATTCTCCTGCATTTTCCAACTTAGTATCGTATCCCTGTGGCAACTGTTGGATGAAAAAGTCTGCATTGGCTGCATTGGCTGCTTTGGCAGCAGCAATCACCTGCTCCCGACTGGCTTCAGGATTTCCAAAGGCAATATTGTCATGAATGGTTCCTTGCTTGAGCCAGGTTTCTTGGAGCACCATGCCAAACTGCTGTCTCAATGATGCTCGGGTATAATCGTAAATAGAACGACCGTCTAACAAGATATCTCCCGAGTTAATAGGATAAAAACGCATGAGGAGATTGATGAGAGTTGACTTACCAGCACCTGTTGGACCAACGATGGCTACCTTGCTACCAGCTGGGATATCGATAGACAAATCCTTAATCAAGATCCTTTCAGGATTGTATCCAAAAGAAACATGCTTAAAGGAAATGGCGCCCTTGACTTGGTCACTGGTCAAGACTTCTTTACCTGTTTCAGCAACCTCAGGACTTTCTAATACAGCATAGACGCGCTCTGCACAAGCGAGAGCACTTTGCAACTCGGCTAGAACAGAAGAAATATCGTTAAAGGGCTTAGTATACTGCTGAACATAGTTCAAAAAGGTCACTAAACGACCGATGGTCAAGGTGGACCCCATCATGATACGATAGGCTCCCACTCCAGCTAAAAGCGCATAAATCAGCGCATTGACAAAGCGAGTTGAAGGATTGACCGTTGATGAATAAAAGATAGCTGACTGAGAATAACCTGCGTAGTTGCCATTAGCCTCGTGCAGTCTTCGAATAAACTCTGTCTGAGCATTAAAGGACTGGATAATGGTCTGCTGGCTAAGCGATTCTTCAATCAACTGAGTCTGAATCCCCCTGGTCTCTGTTTGCTTCTGGAAGAGATGATAGGACCGTTTGGCAATAAAGCGTGAAATCACCATAGATAATGGCGTCAACAGCAAGACCAAGAGGGTCATGAGAAGGTGAATTTGGAGCATGGCTAGAATACTAACCAAAATCATCAAAACACCAATGAAAAATTGATTGAAAATCATGGTCAAGCCGGCTGCCAGCTGTTCTATGTCTGTGGTCACACGACTAACCATCTCTCCACTGCCTTGTCGATCCACAAAAGCAATCGGTAACCGATGGAGTTTATGGATGATTCGCTCTCGTAAATCTCTGGTATAAGAGAAAATTAGACGATTATAGAGGAGAGGATTGGCCCATTGTACCAGAGTATTTCCTATTACCACCAAGAGCATCTGGAGAAAAATCTGCCAAAAAACTGGTGAAGAACCAGCCACCAGGACTTGATCAATGACCTGCCCAATCAAGATAGGTAGATAAATTGATAAGGCAACCTGGGCAATCGTTCCTAGAAAGGCTAGGAAAAGGAGGAAGGGATGGCTTGCTAAATCCTTAGCCAAACGTTTGAGCGTCTGGTTTGCAGTTTGTCGTCTCATGCTCGGCCTCCTTTCCATGTTGGGATGCATTGATTTCGCGATATACTGGGCTAGTTTTCATCAAGTCATCGTGCTTGCCGATAGCTAGTAACTCACCTTTTTCCAAAAGGAGAATCTGGTCAGCCATCTGTAAAGTTGAGGTTCGTTGAGAAATCAAGATTAAGCTCGTGTCTGGCAAATTTTCTCGGATAGCTTTCAAGAGCTTGGACTCTGTGATGGTGTCGAGGGCCGAAGTTGCATCATCTAGGATGAGAAATTGAGCTTGGCGCAAGACTGCTCGGGCGATAGACAGACGTTGTTTTTGCCCACCTGAAAAATTTCGGCCTCCTGCTTCAACTAGGGCATCCAAAAGTCCTTCCTTTTCACTGACAAAATCCTTAGCTTGCGCAATTTCCAAGACCTGCCATAGTTGCTGGTCAGATACTTCTTGATTGAAGCCTAGAGTCAAGTTGGAACGAATAGTTCCCTTAAAAAGTTCGACTTTTTGAGGCACATAGGCAATCCAAGACCTCCACTGCTCCAAATTAAGAGGACTACGTCCATCTCGATAAAGGTCAATGCTCCCCTTGTCTACTGGATAAAGTCCAAGTAAGACTTGCACCAAGCTTGATTTACCAGAACCAGTACCTCCGATGATACCAAGGATTTGCCCCTGCTTCATATCAAAGGAAATGTCTCTCAGAGAAGGCTGAGCCGCATCAGGATAGGTAAAGGTCAATTCTTGAACTTGTAAAACCCGATCACTGGTAGCTTGCTTTTGTTCTAACTCCGAATGGATATCTTCAGGAGTCTCAGCAAAGACTTCCTCGATTCGCTTGGCTGAGATATAGGATTGGTTGAGAGAATTAATCAGCATGGCGAGCTTAACCAATTCCACTAAAATCTGCAAGAGGTAGTTGATAAGAGCAATCAGGGCACCTTGACTGAGTAAACCACCTTGAATTAAAATGTAGCCCTGCCAGATGATGACGAGAAGAGTTCCATTAACAATCAGATAGGTCAAGGGGGGTAATAAAGTAGCCCAGAAACCCGTCTTTTCTTGCAAACTGGCATAGACTTGGTTAAGGGTTTGAAAAATCTGTAACTCTCGTTTTTCCTGACCAAAAGCACGAATAACTCGCATGCCTTGTAATTGCTGGCGCGTTTCCTGAACCAGCTGATCCGTTTTCTTTCTGAGACTGCTGTAGAGAGGATTGACCAGTCGAGAGAGACCGACAATGACAATCGTCAAAATGACAACCATAACTAAGAACCAGAAAGTCAGCTCAGCCGAGATGCGATAGGCCATAAAAATGGCTCCAAAAACGATAATAGGCGCTCTCAAAAAGAGGCGCAGGAATTGATTAATCCCAGTCTGAATCTGGTAGGTATCCGAAGCCAAGCGGGTCACCAAGCTAGAAGTTGTCAAACGGTCTCTGCTGTCCTTAGGTAAAGAAAGAATATGACGATAGAGGTCGTTCGTCAATTCCTTGGCAAAACCTACCGCTGCCTTTGCTGAATAAAATTGAGCAATCAAGGCTACTAAAACGCCAATCACTGCAAAGATAAGGAGCAGGCCAATCTGCATCCAGAGATGCCCTTGATCTCTCTGGGGCAAGGACTGGTCAACAATCCCTGCAATCACCATGGGAACCAAGAGCTCAAAAACAGCTTCTAGTAGCTTAAACAAGGGTGCCAAAATGGATTCCTTGATATAGGATTTGAAGTAAGATAGTAAGTGTTTCATAAATCCCTTCTATTCATATTCTAGAAATGAAGAAAGTGGGAAGCCCCACCCTCTCAGTTTTATTTGTTTAAGCAAGGTAATAGATAGCCATATCCTGCTTTCTCCATCTCATCCTTGGCTACAAAGCGTAAGGAAGCAGAATTAATACAGTAACGGAGGCCACCTAACTCCTGAGGTCCATCTGTGAAAACATGACCCAAGTGAGCATTGCCTGAGCGAGAACGAACCTCGATTCGCTCCATTCCATGGCTCAGGTCCTTGTAATAGTGAATCAACTCCTTAGAAATCGGACGACTAAAACTTGGCCAACCACAACCTGAGGCAAACTTATCCTTAGCAAAAAAGAGTGGCTCCCCTGTCGTGATGTCTACATAAATCCCCTCTTCAAAAGTTTGGTCATAAGCATTGGTAAATGGCGCCTCTGTAGCAGCTTCTTGCGTAACACGGTAAGACTCTTCAGTTAAACTTTCCTTTAACACCTCTTGACTAGGCTTTTCATAGTTAGATGCGTCAATCAATGGCTTCTCAGCATCGGTCACATCGATATGACAATAACCTGAAGGATTTTTCTTGAGATAGTCTTGGTGGTAGTCTTCAGCCAAAATGTAGTGGCGAAGTTTCTCCACCTCTACTGCAATCTTTCGACCCAGCATACGCTCCTGCTCCTGCACAACTGTGTAGATGGCTGGCAAGTCTGCTTCATCTTGGTAATAGATACCTGTACGATATTGGCGACCACGGTCATTCCCCTGCTGGTTAATAGACAAGGGATCAATAACACGGAAATAATAGAGCAAAATCTCTCTGAGTGACACAGCTTTCTCATCATAAATCACTTGAACAGTCTCTGCATGGTCTGTTTCCTTGAGTAGCTGGTAATTGGTCGTTTCGACTTGGCCATTAGCGTAGCCAACACTGGTTGCTAATACGCCTGAAATTCGTGAAAAATACTCCTCTAGGCCCCAAAAACAACCACCTGCTAGATAAATTTCTGCCATCTTCTTTCTCCTTTATCAAGTTTTTAACTAATAATCTTCGAAAATCTCTTCAAAGCACGTCAGCTTACATCTGCAACCTCAAAACAGTATTTTGAGCTGACTTCGTCAGTTTCATCTACAACTTCAAAACCATGTTTTGAGCAACCTGCGGCTAGCTTCCTAGTTTGCTCTTTGATTTTCATTGAGTATAGACTTCTTTTCAAAAAAAGGACAGGAAGCCCTCTAGTCGAGACTTTCCCCATCCTATCTACTATTCTTTACTTTGTTTCGACACGAACACCTTGCGTATCAACCTTCAAATCATGAAGTTTGCCTTTGAAAGGCTGCTTTTGCAATTCTGCCTTAATCGTTGGCATCTTGTCATGAGAAGCCAAAACCATAACTGTCGGCCCAGCACCAGAGAGGTAGGTTGCATAGGCACCATTCTCTTTAGCTACTTGCTTAATCGTCGCAAATTCACGGACCAAACTTTGACGATAGCGCTCGTGGAAGAGGTCCCCCTCGATTGCTTGACCAGCTGTCACCATATCTCCTGCTAACAAGGCTGCAACCGCCACATTGGCGATAGAACTAGCCGCAACTGCTTCCTTATAAGACAATTTCTTAGGCAAGACACCACGACTGTCACGAGTACGCAATTCATAGTTAGGAATATAAGCTAAAAAATCACATTCTGGGAAGTCAGCCACGACAGCAGAGACTTGCCCTTCAACGGAACTTGCAATAACGAGATTACCATAAATGGCTGGAGCCACATTGTCAGGATGCCCTTCAATCTTGGTCGCCAGCTGCAATTTGTTGTGGTCAGATAAGTTGAGCTTTCCTAATTGGTTGGCTAGTTCAATCCCAGCTACAATAACCGAGCTAGAAGAACCCAAACCACGCGCCAAGGGAACATCACTGGTCATTTTCAAACGTCTCGGTTGCAAGTCAGGCGCAATTTGCAAGGCAATCTTAAGCAAGAGATTACGCTCGTCATGGGGAATCCATTTACCAATCTGGTGTTCAATCAACCACTCATCCCGTTCTTCACAGACCTCAATTTGAAGATACTTGGTTACAGCTACACCAACCGAATCAAAACCTGGCCCGATATTGGCACTGGTTGCAGGTACAATAATCTTCATCCTATTCTCCTAACACCTTGAAGGTATTCAAGAGGTCAAATTCTGAAGCTTTGGCCAACTCAGCTGAAACATTCTCAAGTTGTGCTTTATTAATCTTATGAGTGATAATCACTACACGCGCCTTGTCACCCTCTTTGCCATCTTGTAGGATTTGCTTGAAGGAAATATCTTGAGCATTAAAGATTTCAGCCAATTTCAAGACCTGACCTTTTGAGTCTGGAGCCAAGATTGAGAAGTAGTAATTAGCTTTGACATCTTCTGGATTTGCCAAGACTAGGTCACGGCTATATTCGTTGAAGTCTTTACCAATGGTACCATCATTCAAGCGACGAACGATACGGACAATATCTGCTACAACACTTGTTGCAGTTGGTTTTTGACCCGCACCTGGTCCGTAGTACATAGACTCACCGATGCCGATAGACTCCACAAAGACTGCGTTCATTACCCCATTCACACTGGCAAGTGGGTGCGCTTTAGGTAGGAAGGTTGGAGTTACTTCTGCAGCAATTCCTGAAGGAGTTTCCTCGATAGAACCAACCAATTTCACTACATAGCCCAGGTCTTGAGCTACAGCTACGTCTTCTGGTGTGATGTTACGGATTCCCTTGTGGGCTACATCGTCAAAGGCAACCTTCATACCAAAAGCAAACTGGCTCAAAATCACCATCTTGTAGGCTGCGTCAATCCCATCGACGTCATTTGTCGGGTCGCTTTCTGCAAATCCTTGTCTTTGAGCTTCAGCCAGAGCATCATCATAAGACCAGCCTTCTTCCACCATCTTGGTCATCATAAAGTTAGAAGTTCCGTTAACGACACCAAGAACGCGCGTGATTTTATCAGAAGCCAATGAATTTTCCAAGGTACGAAGAATTGGAATCCCACCAGCTACTGCTGCTTCGTAGTAAAGTGCTACATTATGATTTTTAGCGATTTCTAACAATTCTGCACCATGGACAGCCAAAAGGTCCTTGTTAGCAGTAACAACGTGTTTCCCAGCTTCTAAGGCACGAGTGATAAAGGTCTTAGCTGGTTCGATACGCCCCATCAATTCCACTACGATAGTAATGTCCTTGTCTGATAAAATATCGTCTACATTGGTTACAAAGTTAAAGTCATTTCCTGCCGCAAGCAAGCGATTCTTTTCATCTTCATCCTTGACCAATACCTTGGCCACTTCAATCTCCGAATGAGCTGACTGAACGATTTTTTCTCCATTTTCCTTTAGGAGGAATGGCACACCACTTGCAACGGTACCAAATCCAAGTAAAGCAATTTTAACTGTCATGTTTGTCTCCTAGAAATTTTCTGATATAGCCATTATAACAGAATTTTGCGAAAATTCCTAATATAGTAAATCACTATTTCAGTCTGGTAAAGAAAAAACGAATCCCATGATTCGTCTTTCCCGATAAATGAAAATTGATTTCTAAAAACTATGAATGAATTTTTTGAAGACCGAGAACTGCATCGTGATTGATCAAGATTTGCCCATACTCTTGCAAGACTGAACGACTGATGTCACTGTCGTCTGCAAACTCACGCATACGGGCTAACAGCCAGGATGGGTAAGGACTAGGATGATTTGCCACATCAACCAAGATTGTCAAATAGTAGTGTCCATTCATCTTATAGAGTTCAGATGTTTCCATCTGGTAGTTAACCGTCTTTGCAAAAGCAACTAAGTCAGCAAGGCTTGCAAAACGCAGGATATAGTAGATATAAGGTTCCTTCTTATTCTCCGTCTCCTTTTCTGTTTGCTCTTGCTCTTCTTCCTTTGCTTCGACCTGCTCTAGAGATTGGATAGCTTTAATATCGTCTTTGGTCTTGTCTGCAATGCTCTTTTCCAAGGTTTTGAGAAATTCATCCGGCGACATTTGGGCTAATTCTTCCATGTCGGGTAGATCCGCTAAATCTTCAAAATCCAGATTCTGGTCAATCTTGGACTTGGTCACAAAGACGTCGACCTTATCAGGTTTTGGCGTCACACGGAAACTTAGCATGCCACTGTCCAAGAAATTGTCTGGCATCTCTAACTCATCTAAAATAGCATAGAAAAACTCTTCGGTTTTTTCCTGAGGAACGAGAAAGTCTGCAATCTCCATTCCCCGATCCATCAAATCATCTAAAGTCATCGTGATTTTCAGTGTTGTATCACTAATTTGTTTCATCTTCATATCTAGTAACCTCATACTTTCAGTCTATCTATTATACTAGATTTTTACGATTTTATCAAAAGAATGAAGCGAGAATGTGATATAATACTAGATATGATTTTAGATTTAAGAAAGAAAGTTCAATGAAAAATATAAAAGTAAATGCCTTGGCCAGCTTGCTGGTCAATATTCTCAATATCGTTTTTCCACTGATAACCAACCCTTATCTGACGCGGATTCTCAGCAAATCCAACTACGGTTATTTCAATACAGCCAATACCTGGGCAAGTTTCGTTATTCCACTAGCTGCCTTTGGCATCTACAACTACGGGATTCGAGCTATTAGTAAGGTCAAGGATGACAAGAATAAAATCAACTATGTTTTCTCTAAGTTGTTTTATATCTCAGTTTTCACTTCTCTCCTGACGACTGGTATCTACTTCCTCTTCATCTTCTTTGACACCAGCATTGAGAACCTGAAAGTCCTCTACTACATTCTAGGGGCCCAGGCTCTCTTCCAATTCCTCAATATCGAATGGATGAACGAGGCTTATGAAAACTATGCCTTCATCCTCTACAAAACGTTAATTATTCGAATTACCATGCTGGTTGCTATCTTCGCCTTTGTTAAAACGGCAGATGATATCGTTCCTTATGCTATCGTTATGACAGCGACCACTATCCTCAACTACCTGCTCAGTTTTCTTTGGATTAAGAGAGAAGTTTCTTTTGTTAAGATCGGTTTCGTCGAACTTGCTAAAGCTTCTAAACCACTCTTTACTATGCTTCTCTTAGCAAACGCAAATATGCTTTACACCTTGCTAGATAGAATGTTTATCACTAAGGGACCGGATGAAAACTACATTTCTTATTATACAATTGCCTATAGTATCGTCATGTTGATTGCCAGTGTCTTGAGTGGAGCTATCAACGTCAGTATTCCGCGCCTTGGCTACTATCTCGGTAAAAAAGATTACAAGTCCTATAATTATCTCGTGAATCAAGCGGCATCCTTATTCTATTTCCTTATGGTTCCAACTAGTATCGGGATTATGATATTAGGACGGTACGCAACTGTTATTTATTCTTCTGAAAAATATCTTGAAGCGGGTATCGTAACTAGCGTCTTCGCTTTTCGTACCATCATTTGGGCTATTGAATTGATTCTTGGTAAACAGATTATCTTTATCAATGACCATGAAAATCGTTTAACTGCCTTCTACTTCCTCGGTGGTGGCGCCAATATACTATTAAATAGCATCTTGTATTTCAATAATATTTTTGCACCTGAGTATTACATCGCTACGACCATTATCGCAGAAACTATCGTCGTTTTACTTGAAATTCATTTTATCAAGAAACATCAACTGATTAGTTTAAAAGAAATTTTTATAACCTTAACACGTTATAGCCTCATATCCCTTGGTTTTATCCCAATCTTCTATATTTTCAAAATGATTTTCCAAATCAATTCCTACACAGTAAACTTCAATATGATTCTCATGGTTCTTTCTACCGTAGCAACTTGTGGTATCTATTACCTCTTGGCCCTCTTTATCGCCAAAGACAAAACACTCCACTATGCACTGAACCTTGTACTTGCTAAATTAAAACGAAATTAAAAAATCCCCTACTGATAAATTAGTTGCCAGTAGGGGATTTCTTCTTTATTCTTTTTCCTTCTTTTCAGAAGCGTTGGCTTCTAGGTTTGAATCTTGTTTAGGTTGTTCAACAATAGAGGAATTAGATTCTTGTTTCTGTTCTGGCTTAACTGCCTCGCTATTTACAGCAGCAACAGCCTGTTTCCAGATACCTTCTTCGTTTACTTTATAACCATCAGGTGTCGTTGCGTTCTTCAATAAAGAACCATCAGCTTGGAAATAGTACCAATTACCATCAAGCTGTTTCCAACCCGTTTGCATAGCTCCTGATTCATCAAAGTAATAATGATCACCATTTACTTTATGAAGGCCAATCAACATGATGCCATCTTCAGGATTTAGATAATACCAGACGCCTTTGTCTTTTATCCAACCAGTTTTCATGGCTCCATTTGATTCAAAGTAACGGTAATGATTATCAAACCATTTCCATCCAGTTTGCATGGCTCCAGATTTGCTAAAGTAATATTGCTTACCATCTACTTGATGGAGGCCAACTAACATAACGCCTTCCTTACCTTCAAGATAATACCAGGCATCACCATCTTTTAACCAACCAGTTTGAAGTGCGCCCGACGTAGCGTAATAATGCCAAGAATCATTTGACCACTGCCATCCAACTTGCATAGTACCTGCAGAGCTGAAGAAATAGTTCTTACCGTCAATTTCTTTAGAGCCTACAGCCATGATACCTGTTTCTGGATCCAAATAATACCATGATTCATTATCTTTCAACCAACCAGTTTTCATAACTCCAGAACTTGCAAAATAGTTCCAGTGACCATCAATCAAGGCCCAGCCTGTTTGCATGGCACCACTAGCATTCAAATAGTAACGGACACCATTGATATCCTGGCTTCCAGTTAACATGATGCCATCTTTATCCAGATAATACCATGTTTCCTGATCCTTGATCCAACCAGTTTTCATAGCTCCAGAACTTGCAAAATAGTTCCAGTGACCATCAACAAAGGCCCAGCCTGTTTGCATGGCACCACTAGCATTCAAATAGTAACGAACACCATTGATATCTTGTCTGCCAGTTAACATGATGCCATCTTTATCCAGATAATACCATGTTTCCTGATCCTTGACCCAGCCAGTTTTCATAGCTCCAGAACTTGCAAAATAGTTCCAGTGACCATCAACAAAGGTCCAGCCAGTTTGCATGACACCTTCTTGATTAAAGTAGTACGTGCTTCCATTAATATTCTTTTTACCGACAGTCTTTAGCCCATCCTCATCATAGAAATACCAATCTGAATCAATCTTTTGCCAAGTTGAAGGCTTACCTGCTGCTTGGAGTGCACCACTTTCGCTAAAGAACATCTTCTTGCCATTATAGACTTGATGTCCTGTTAGCATCTTCCCATCTGCCGCAAATAGATACTTTTTCCCTCCAATTTCAGAGAGCTCGCTAAATCGTCTAGCACCATTTGATTGGATATAATACCAAGAGTCATCTAGTTTGAACCAACCACCAGTTTGCATTTTACCATTTTGGTTCAGATAGTAATCATTCCCTTTGGCATTTTCTCCCCAGTCGTCGTTAAGATGAAGCCAGCGACCTGCTTGCA
>NZ_RJNY01000018.1:0-42471 GCF_003942795.1 Streptococcus mitis | reverse complement strand
CAGAAGACATCTCAAATATTTCACCTTTTCTGTGTTTACAAAAAAGAAGCCCTAATGGGCTTCTTGATTCTGCCGATTGCAGGGATCGAACCTGTGACCTACGCGTTACGAGTGCGTTGCTCTACCAACTGAGCTAAATCGGCTGTTACCCTTTTAGTATAGCACTCTGAAAATAGATGTCAAGAAATTTTCATCACCATTAGAAAAGCCTGTCCTGAGACAAGGCTTTGAGTTTCTTCCTTTTACGAACCCGCACTTTCGTAGGCGTCTAAGCCCCTATCCCATAGTTTCAAAGAAATGACAAAAAAGACAAGGGAAATTAGAATCAAACCACCGATATTAAAGAAGACATCCTTATCCTGCAAGAAATAGCTGGCAGGATAATAGGCCGTAAAGGCGAAAGGTACAATAAAGCTAATTAACCAACGAAGGACCGAATTGTAAATGGAAATCGGATACTTGGCAAAGTCATTAAACATATAAAAAATGTAAATCATGGCTCCTGACTGCTTGGTCCAAAAGGCGATACTGGCTGTCGCGATTTTCAAGGAAGTATAGATCAAGGTCGCAAAAGGAATGCAGACTAGAAAAATCAGGAATTTTGGAAGAGTCCAAGCAATGCTTGATACTGTTGTCCCTAGTAAAATGCCACCGACCAATAGTTCGCCCAGGGCATCAATCTGAAAGGTCTCGACTAGGATGTGAAAGAGAGGATTGATAGGACGAGTCAGATACTTATCAAACTCTCCCTTTCGGACTAAGCGTTGTCCCAGTGCCCAGAGATTATCAAAAAAGAGATGATCCAATCCCTTGGGAATTAAGGAAAATCCATAGATAAAGGCAATCTCTTGGAAGGTCCAGCCTTCTAGGGATGGAATGTGTTGAAAGATGACATTGAGAAACAAGAGGTTCAGGCCTTGAGTCAGAAAAACTCCTAACACGCCCACCACAAAATCGACCTTGTATTCCATGATTTGCTTGATGTATTGTCTGATAAAAATCAGATGCATGCGTTGATATTTTTTCATACTAACCTCCCTGAATGGTGATGAATGACTGGACTCGTTTCCAAATCAGCTGAGACAAGCCCATCATCACTAAGAGCCAGAAAAACTGTAGCAAGAGTGCCTGAAGAATCTGACTGGCATCGTATTTCCCAACAATGATCATGACTGGAGTGTAGATCAAAGATGAGAAAGGCAAGAAGGAGAGAATAGCTGAAACAATCTTTGGAAAGAAAGCCAAGGGAATCAAACTTCCAGACATAAAGGCCACTATGGAAGTCTTGAGTAGATTAGAGCCCCATAAATTTTTAAATACAAAGGCTGAAAATCCAAAGCAGATATTAAAGAAAAAGTTAATCAGATAAGCCAGAGTTAAGCTAAAAAGATAAAGGACAGGTAATCCCAGCACTTCTACCATCCCTTGCCCAGATAAGATTTTCATCAAGACAATCACACTCAAGAAAGGAAGTCCGACACTGACAAAAATCAACCACTTGGACCCAAGCTCGGTAAAGAGGTAAGAAGCCGCAAAATGCACTGGTCTCAACAAGCGCATGATAATGGAACCATCCTTGACCTCCTCCCCAATCATAAAGGACGAATCTGACCTAGTCAGAAGATTGGTCACAAAACTCATAATGATGTAGAGGGTGATATCTGCCATACTAAAGCCCTGAATCAAAGACTCTTGCGAAGAATCAAAGACAGCCTTCCAGAGATAAAAAGCCACAAAAGCCCCCATGACATCGCCAATCCGATAGAGAATAAAGTTGACTCGATAGGTGATCAACTCCTGAATCCCTGCATTGATAAAGGGTTTATAACGTCTCCACAATTTGACCATCTTAGAGCTCCTTTCGATAGAAGCGACGGATAATATCCTCGATATCTGTATCCACCATCTTCAAATCGCGGATTTCAAAATCAGACAGGGTTTGCTTGATAATGTCAGCTGTCTGGTAGCGTGAACTATCGAATTCAATGTTGAGACTATTCCCTTGTCTATCAATGGTCATATCAGGCAATCCTTCATAGTCAGAAAAGAGATGACTTTGCCCTGGCACCAATTCAAAGGAAAGAGTCTTCATCTTGCCAAATGTTTCCTTGAGCTGGCTAACCGTTTCATCAAAAATCTCTTGCCCCTTGTCAATCATAAAAATCCGATCACAAAGTTGCTCAATATCGCTCAGGTCGTGAGTGGTCAAGAGAATAGTGGTCTCTTCCTCCTGATTGATCTGGGTAATGGCCCGACGAATATTATCCTTGACCGAAACGTCTAAACCAATGGTCGGCTCATCTAAAAAGAGAACCTTGGGATTGTGGAGCAAGGAAGCCGCAATGTCCGCCCGCATCCGTTGACCTAGTGAAAGAGTCCGCACTGGGTCTTTGATAAAGTCCTTCAAATCCAAGACTTCATTCAAAAAATCCATGCGTTTATGAAAGAGCGAGTCTGGCACATCGTAAATCTCTTTCAAGACCGTGTAGGTTTCTTGCAGCGCCAGATCCCACCATAACTGGGTGCGTTGCCCAAAGACCACCCCAATATCCTTGACATAATCCTGACGATTGTCCTGAGGAATCTTGCCATTGATTCGACAATAGCCCGATGTCGGTTTCAAAATTCCTGTCAGCATCTTAATGGTTGTCGACTTCCCAGCACCATTAGCTCCGATAAAGCCTAAAATTTGGCCCTTGGGTACCTCGAAGGTCAAATCTTTAACCGCTTCAAAGGTCTGCTTCTCAGGATGAATAAAGGAGCGCAAAGCACCCTTCAAACCTGGTTCCTTTACTGTCTTCACAAAATTTTTCTGAAGATGTTCCACTTCTATCATTGCCATAAATCTCTCCCTATAGCAAGGAATAGCAATATTGTATTTTTAACTACAAATATCTAAATCCTTACTTTCTACAACTTCTACATTTTATTACTACAAAAGGCTTTATACCAACCCATTATAGCCCAATAAAAAATAGAATGCAAGCGTTTGCCTGAAGATTATGAAATTAGAGATTTCACTCTTAAAATAATAGTTTTAATCAAAAATTCTGGTTTAATAGTTTCCTTAAAACACAAAAAAACCTGCCCAATGGGCAGGTTCTGTTTATATTGTTCAGCTAGATTATGCTTTACCTTCTGAACATAAATCATTTATTTACTATACTTCCTCATACAATAAAAAGAGCTATATTCAGGTATTTTTCTACCCATACTGTATTAGAAATATGCTTCATTATTCCCTTTAGTTCTTAAAAAAGTGTGGCAAAATAGGGGCAAAATCTTAGGTTGAATTTGCCATAAAACCTAGTATAGACAGCAGAAATTTGGAGAATATTGAATAAGCTTTTTCTGCAGTGAATATGAATCCTACTAACAAACTGGAACTCTTCCTATAAAACAGAATTTTATAAGATCTTTAAATACCTTTTGTTCTTCAGTGCTAGATAAATAAAGATCTAAATCATGCTTTCTATATTCGACTACAGCTTCTTCGAAATCTCTATAAAAACCATGTGATGACAATTGGACATCAGTGTTATTCAGAACAGATACTAATAGACTATAACAATTAGAATGATTTCTTAGCTTAAGAGGTAAAACATTCTGAGAAAAATTCTCCTCATATTCGATAATTTCAGATTCTGAAGGATAAATTACATCTTGAAGAAATTTACTATTATTATATAGCCAAAATCTAGCTTCATCAATCCCTCTAGCCTTAACGATAGACAAAAGAAACTTGTCTAGAAGTTGAATATTATCATACCCTATGATATCAATTATTTTTTTCAAAGTTCGATATCTAATTTCAGGAGGTAAAACAGAGAACAATGTCAAGATATTTTTGTCTGTTTTTAAATTCAGACCATATTTCAAAAAATATTGTACAAATAAATAAGAAAATAAATCCCAAATGGAGTCTTCGGTTATACTCAATTCATCTACATTAGCATCCGATATATTTGCTGTATGAGTGTATTTATTGCCTAATTTTCTTAACCTATCTATAGTTTTTTCAAAATCCTTGACTAGTCGTTTATCTACCTTTTTATACCTTTCTGTTACTTTAAACTTTTCATTTTTTTCATGAGTAGTTATATCTCCCAGATTCATGGGTTCTCCTGCTCCCAAATCCAAAAATTTGCGAGCTAATAACTCTGTCAATTTTCTGAGTAATATTATCCTACCTCCCATACTGATAGTTGAATAATATATATCTGCAATTAAATCAGATAAAACTAATTCATAATCGTAATTTTTAAAAGGAGCAATTGCCATAATTCGACCTCTCTAAAATGGGATATAGTAACACTCTAATACCATAAAATTGCAGAAGGATGTGCTTATTTTTTCTTACTAACTCAGACTCCTTTTGACAAGTTTATTGGCTTGATATCTAATAATACTTTATCTATGGATAGACAAAAGATATATCATACTTAATTATTTATAATTTAATATGAGAAATTTATTTATCAACAGGAAGCTCGTTACCATTTTTAAATAAAATTTGATTATATTTATTTCCCCATCTATTCATTTCAACTACTACTGGTTCTAAAGTTCTCCCAAGTTCAGTTAGTGTATACTCTGTTATCGGAGGCATGATAGAGTAAATATCTTTATGAATAATTTTGTCCAACTCCAATTCTTTAAGTTGCAACGCTAACATCCTTCTAGAACAACCGGGCATTAATTTTTCTAATTCGCCAAATCGACAAATTTTATTATTTAATAAGTGAAATAATATTACGCATTTCCATTTGCCAGAAATTACTTGGAGAGTGGTTTCTACTGGACATCCATTAGCACAATCATAAATTTTTCTTACCATAATCTACCCATCTTTCTATCTTAAGTTACTAAAATATCACTAGTTACAAAAACTTCAATATTGTTATTTTGCAGTATTTGCCTATAATTAACATTATACCAAATAAAATAAGGAAAGGAAATTGAACTATGGCAACTATGAAAGGGGTCGGATTATACAGATATTTACCTATTGATGATAAGAGAAGTTTTGAAGACGTTGAGTTAGATAAACCTTTTGCTAAAGGAAAGAACTTACTTGTTGAGGTTAAAGCGATTTCAGTAAATCCAGTAGATTATAAAGTTAGATCTCCAAAAAGTAAAGTCGAAGAATCCCCGAGAATCTTAGGATGGGATGCTTCCGGAATTGTCTCAGAGGTAGGGGATGATTGCGAGTTGTTTTCTGTTGGCGATGAGGTATTCTATGCGGGAGATTTAACAAAATCGGGGTCCTATGCTGAATATCAACTTGTAGATGAGCGTATTGTTGGGAAAAAACCAAATACTTTATCTTTTGAAGATTCTGCGGCCTTACCCTTAACTTCCTTAACAGNATATGAGGGTTTATTTGAAAAATTAAAAATCCCATTTGATAAAAGCAAAAATTATGCTAAGAGTATATTAATCATCGGAGCAAGTGGTGGAGTAGGATCAATAGCTTGTCAGTTAGCTCATAATGTAGGGTTAACTGTTATTGGAACTGCTTCCAGAGATGAAAGTAAAAAGTGGGTTTTGGAGCATGGAGCTGAATTTGTAATTAATCATTTTGAAGATATGGATAAAGAGCTTAATGAAATTGGATTCTCAACAGTTGATTACATTTTCTGTTTAAATAATACTGAAAAGCATTGGGATTTTATGGTAAAAGCTATTAAACCTCAAGGAAAAATCTGTTCTATTGACGAAACTAAAGAAAAAGTCAATTTGTCTGCACTACAGTCTAAAGCAGTTAGTTTTTCATGGGANTTTATGTTTGCAAAATCAATGTGGCAAACAGAAGATTTGATTAGTCAACATTATATTCTTAATCAAATTGCAGATATGATTGATAATGGAGAGCTAAAAACGACGGTTACAAAAAGATTATCTCCAATGAATTCAATAAACATTAAAGAGGCTCACAGGCTTCTAGAAACCGGTCGAACCATAGGAAAAATTGTTATCAGCAATTCAAAAGAGTAAAAAATTAGAATTAATTAATGGAGAAAGAATAAATAGGTATAATGAGTCTCGTGTAATTAAAGATAGCATAGTAAAGCAATAGGTCTGTGAATTTTCCAAGAACAGATTAGGCTTTTATTTCATAGAAAGGGATATTCCCTGAAAAAGTAAAATGATTGTCAGCACTACCTGTCTTAAACTTGTAAAATTGCTTTGATATAATAGAAATGAAGTAAGCAAATGTAAGAATTTGCTACATTATTTTTAGTGCCTCTATCTCCAATTTTATTAATTGCTTGTTCTAACCAATCAAGTAATTCTTTAGATGGTGAATACTACCGTCAATTGAAACAAGAACAAGACAAAAGAGCCTAGAAAAAAGGTATTACAACTTGGTAATACCTTTTTGGGGTGCTATTTGATACGAGCCCATGTTTTCTCAATAAGATTGTACTCAGGTGAGTAGGGAGGAAGTGGTAAAGGTTTATGCCCAAACTCTTCATAAGAGCTCTAGCTTACCCATTCTATGGAATCTTGCATTATCCATAATAATAACTAATGGTGTATTTAATATTGGTAGGAGAAACTTCTGAAACCAAGCTTCAAAAAAGTCGCTCGTCATCGTCTCTTCGTAAGTCATTGGAGCGATTAACTCACTATTTGTTAGACCTGCAACCAAAGAAATCCTCTGATATCTTCTTCCAGATACTTTACCTCCTATTAACTGACCTTATAATGAGCGACCGTATTCTCGACAAAAATAAGTATCGAATCCCGTTTCATCAATATAAACAGGTGCTAAGCGCTTTAAACTATTAATTTTTTTGAAAGTTCTATCATTCATTTAGCTACTCAGCATTCCTAAAAAATTAGATGTTCCAATTTACTTTGGGAAAGACAGTGATTTCCTTTGAAAACAGGCGTAAAGTTATTATATTCGTTCGCCAAGGGTAGTCTTAGAATAATTACATTAATTTAGCAACTTTGGATATAGTAGTCTTAAGTATATTCTCTATAAAAGAAAACACAAAAACCCACCCAATGGGCAGGTTCTGTATGTATTGTTCAGCTAGATTATGCTTTACCTTCTGAACCGAATACGTCGATACGTTCTTCAACAGCTTCTGTAATTGCTTCGAAACCTGGTTTCAAGAATTTACGTGGGTCAAAGAGTTTCTTCTTATCGTATTCTGCTTCGTTTGCTTCGTATTCAGCAACAAATTTACGAGTTGCGTTAGCAAATGCGATTTGGCATTCAGTATTAACGTTAACTTTCGCAACACCAAGTTTGATAGCTGCTTGGATTTGGTCATCAGGAATACCTGAACCACCATGCAATACGATTGGGAAGCCTGGAACTGCTTCTGTCAATTTTTGCAAGTGATCAAGGTGAAGACCTTTCCAGTTTGCTGGGTAAGGACCGTGGATGTTACCGATACCAGCTGCCAAGAAGTCAATACCAGTTGCAACCATTGCTTTAGCATCTTCAATTGGAGCCAATTCGCCATCACCAATGATTCCGTCTTCTTCACCACCGATAGTACCAACTTCAGCTTCTACTGATACGCCGTTTGCATGAGCAAATTCTACAACTTTACGAGCTTTTTCAAGGTTTTCTTCAACTGGAAGGTGTGAACCGTCAAACATAACTGAAGTATAACCAACTCGGATACATTCAAGTGCATCTTCATAATGACCATGGTCAAGGTGAATAGCAACTGGTACAGTAATTCCCATTGATTCTACAAGGTTTTCGATGAGAAGTTTACATACTTTGTAACCACCCATGTATTTCGCAGCACCCATAGAAGTTTGGATCAAAACTGGAGCTTTTTTAGCTTCTGCTGCGCGCAAGATAGCTTGAGTCCACTCAAGGTTGTTTGTGTTAAATCCACCAACTGCATAACCGTTGTCACGAGCTGCTTGGACAAATTTTTCTGCTGAAACGATTGCCATTTTATCAGGCCTCCTGTATATTTTTATGGGTCAACCCATTTACATTGTTCATTTTATCACTTTTTGATAAAAAAAGCTAGTTTTTCCCATGCTTTAGATTGAATTTCTTCTAATCCGATTAATGTAAACCCTTTCTTTTTTAATCTTGGCTAACTCTAGGAAAGCGTATAAAGAAAGTCAAGCGATCATCCTGCCTTTCAAAACGATAAGGCAATTTCTNATGTTCTAATAAACTTTTGACCACAAAGATCCCCATTCCCGAACCCTTGGCCTTACGACTAGCATTGTCAGAAAAAGACTGGGCCAGTTTTTCTTGTTCTTCAGAACTACAGTTATTCTCGATAAAGAGTTCTCCTTCTCTATCGCCAATGCGGACCAGGCCACCTGGAGTGGAGTGCTTGATGGCATTACTGATGAGATTCGATAGGATTAGTTTCATGACAGATGGATTTATGTAAGCCTGCTGATGGGTTAGGCTAATGTCTACATGAAGTTCTCTCTCCTTAGCGAGCAAGGCATAATCCTTGACCAGACTTTGCGTCATCTGAAGGAGGTCAACCTCTTCTTTCTCCTCTCGAATTTCCTGCACAGAAGAGAGAGAAAGTATTTGGAGAACGTGGTGACTGAGGTCGTCCACAATCCCCAAGGCTACTCCCAGATAGTGGTCTCTATTCTTGTAACGACCGATATTTTCTTTCATATTTTCGATTAGGATTTTGAGACTAGCCAGAGGGGTTTTCAGCTCATGAGAGGCCCCTCGTAGGAACTCAACCTTCATCTTCTCCAGCTGGAGAATAGCTTCATTCTTGTCATGCAAGTCCGCAATGACTGTCAAAAGATGCTGGTAGAGGCTATTGATTTGTTCCTTAAGATCACCAATCTCATCCTTAGAGTCCACGCGCAATCGTACTTGATCATCCAGATCCATCATCCGACGGGTCACCCGCTTGATTTCCAAAATCGGGGCAACAATGGTCCTAGCATAGATATAGGCTACCAAGAGGGAAATCAGAAAGGATGCCAACAAGGTATAGGGGAGAAACTGAAGACTAATCTGCTCTGCTTCCTTTTGCAAATCCATAGAAGCTAGAAACTGGAGAGTCATAGTTCCACCATCTTGCGTTTTTACCTCGCGTTCTTCAATGAAGAGTGAAGTTGTCTGACGAGCTGTATCTAGTGGAAAATTATCCTTAACCTCTAACTTGTCCTCAGTCATCTCACCCTTAACAGACCCTTTGATATCACTGGTCTGGGAATACAAGTCTAACACTTGCTCGATACTCTGCCTATCCTTTCCGTCAAGGGACTGGGCAATGGCTGTCGCTTTCTGGCCAATGGTTTCCTGACGATGACTTAGATAAGTTGATGGAAAGAGAAAATAAATGGCTAAATGAAGACAAATAACCAGAACACTAAAAATCGAGAAGGTATAGATAAATATTTTAGTAAATAGACCTGTTCGTTTCATTTTCGCTCCAATTTATAACCAACATTGCGCACAGTGAGGATACAATCCAAGTCTAGCTTTTTCCGCAGTTCCTTGATATAAACATCAATGACACGGTCAAAGGGGACCTCATCTGTCACCTTCCAGACGGCATCAATAATTTGAGATCGAGTCAAGGCCCGTCCTTCATTTTTTACCAGATAGTCCAAAATCTCCAACTCTTTGGCATTGATAGCTACTTCTTGACCTGCTAGGCTTGCACTGTAACTCTCAAAATCCACCTTGGTATCCTTATAGGAGAAGATTCGTCCCGTATCGTAGTAGCGCTTGAAAATCGCGTCTACCCTCACTTTTAAGAGGGAGAGGGAGAAGGGTTTTTCCAGATAGCCATCTGCTAGCGAAGCAAAGGCACTCATCTTGTATTCCTCATCCTGAAAGGCAGTCAGCATCAAGACAGGAACCTGACTGGTTTTACGAATCTCGGCTAGGACTTCTAGGCCATTAAGCTTGGGCATCTGGATATCCAGTAGTACTAGAGCAATTTCATAGCTGGAAAATTTTTCCAGAGCTTCCTGACCATCTGCTGCTTCAACGGTTTCATAACCACAATCCGCCAAATAATCACTGATCCCCTCACGGATCATCTCTTCATCTTCTACTATTAGAATTTTCATAGAAAAACCTTTCACATTTCTTTAATTTTCTTTTAAATCATCTCTGTTTCATCCTGAAAGGAAAGGCTTTATACTCTTCGAAAATCTCTTCAAACCACGTCAACGTCGCCTTGCCGTACTCAAGTACAGCCTGCGGCTAGTTTCCTAGTTTGCTCTTTGATTTTCATTGAGTATTAGGGAAATGAAATACATAAAAATGCTACCTATATTATACCCCATTTAGGGGAGAATAGGTAGCAAGTTTGTTATTCGCTATCGAGCAAGAGCTCTTTTGGTTGTTTTCTGAGGAGATTGCTTGAAGCAAGCGCCATAACGAGAACCACTAGAACTAAGGCAAGGACAAAGACGATGATAAAGTCTGATGTCTGAATGGAAATGTCTAGGTTCGACAAGGTCTTGCTAAAGCCATCTACTTCTGCACCACCACCAAGGTTAGAGGCTTGAGCTGCCTTGCTGGCTTGCTTGGCAACACCTGAAGTAACATTAGCTAGAACAGTATTTCCGATTGCACGTGCTGTGTAGTTAGCTAGGAAGTAAGCAGAAACGAGAGCAGGGATGGCAATCAAGATCGATTCAGTGATGAATTGACCCAAAATACTTGCCTGCTTGAGACCGATAGAGAGGAGAATTCCCACTTCCTTGCGACGAGCATTGATCCAAAGGCTAAGCAAGAGGGCAAGGAGAAGAACTGAGAAGCTCAAGCTACCCCAGAAGAGGAGGTTGGCCATCTTGTACATACCAGAGATAGATTGCTCAAGAGCTGGGTAGTTAGAGGAGCTCTTCACAAGTGTGTAGCTCTTCCAGTTGATACCACTGATACCATTCAACTCTTTCATGACGTCATCCAAGTTCTTGTCTGCTGTTACAAAGAAGGTTGCGTCCCCATAAATAGCTGTGTCTTCTGTGTATCCATAAAGTTTTGCAGCAGTGTGAATGTCTGTGATAGCTGTGTTTTCATAGAGTTCTTGTGAGTAGGTTACTGCTGACTTATTGTGGCCATCAAAGAGTCCCTTGATTGTCACTTCGACTGTTTCCTTGGCACCTTTTTCATTGTCTGCATCATAGATATTAGAGTCCAGTTTGACCTTATCTCCAACTTTCCAGCCGTGTTTAGCAGCCAAGTCCTTGTGCATGAGGATCTTGTCTTTGTCGTCGTTGGTTAGGTGCTCACCTTCGACTAGCTTATATGAACCAGAGACAAATTTATCTTCTTTGGAAGAGTCATTGACACCTGTAATCATCAAACTGCTTCCAAACCGTTTGGCACGGTCTGCAGTGAGATTTTTCTTGGTTTCTGGCGTTTCAATCAGGTCATATCCAGTCAAATCTCCGATAGCATTGATGCGTTTAACATAAGACTCGATGGCCTTGTTTTCGGTGATTTTTTTGATATCCTCACCCTTGATATTCCCAGAACCACGTGGCGTTCCTTGATTGACGCGACGATTGATTTGCATGGAGAAGCTATTGGTGATATTTTTAAAGGTCTCCTGAGAAGCCTTGGCTGTAGCTCCCTTGATCGACAAGCCGACCAAACTCAAGCTCGCCATGAGGAGAATAATCAGGAAGATAACAATCGATTTGAAAAACTTCCTTGTAACATAGGCAAATGCGTTGTGTAACATAGGTTCCCTTTCTAGATTTGATTTCATAATTCTATCAAAACAAGCTCATCTTATTTTGTAGTATTGCGAGTTTCAGTCAGTTTCTTATCCTTCAATTCAAGTGTAATATCTGACGCTTGTGCCACTTCTTTACTGTGGGTGACGACGATCACACATTTACCTGTTTTCTCGGCAAGTGATTTGAGCAGTTCGATAATATCTCCAGCAGTTTTAGGGTCCAGATTTCCTGTTGGCTCATCAGCTAGAATAACTGGAGCTTCTGAGACCAAACTGCGAGCAATGGCAACACGTTGTTGTTGCCCACCTGATAACTGGAGAACATTCCGCTTGATCTGGCTTTCATCCAGACCAAGTTCAAGAAGAGTATCCTTGCTGGCCTTTTTGTTGACCAAGCGGATATTTTCCAGCGGAGAAAGATAATCTATCAAGTTATAATTTTGAAAGACCAGGGAAATATGGTGCATGCGATGATAGGAATATCCCTTATTCCGAATGTCCTCTCCTTGGAAAAGGATAGAACCTTCAACAGGACTATCTAGACCAGCCAGTAGGGACAAGAGAGTGGATTTTCCTGCTCCTGACTCACCAATGATACTATAAAACTTTCCGGGTTCAAAATTATACTTGATCTGATATAAAACTGCCTCAGCAGTGTTCTTATAACGGTAGGTAACATCTTGCAATTGTAATAAAGTCATGATTTCTCCTTCTTATACTCAATGAAAATCAAAGATCAAACTAGGAAGCTAGCTGCAGGTTGCTCAAAGCACAGCTTTGAGGTTGCAGATAAAGCTGACGCGGTTTGAATTTGATTTTCGAAGAGTATTAACTAATAGATGATAAAATTTCTTTCGGCGATTTTCTAAATAAGAATAGGAAACAAAGGGCTACAGACAAGCAACCAATCAGGAGCAGAAAGACATAGGATTCTGCAAAGGATAGGAGACTGGTTGATAGACCACTTGCTTTGGCTAGTGTGTCTTGTAAGGTTGCTTGATCTCCACTGGCTAGTACAGTTTGGAGTAGATAGGATGTGATGGCATTTCCAGCGATAAAGGATGGAAGCAAAGCTCCAAGAGATACCAACACCACCTCTAAACAGAACTGTAGGAAGATTGAGCTCTTGCCTTTTCCAAGTGCCAGTAAAATCCCTACTTCGTAGACCCTTTCTCTCAACCAGAGAGACAAGACCAAAATTAAGGCTCCAGCTCCTGCTATCAACATCCCATAAAGGAAGATAGTGAGAAAGGTTTGGAAGGTTGCTACTGAGTCCTTGATTTGTTCAAAGGCCTTGTTTTCCTTCTCTACTTGGTAGCCTTGATTTTCCAAGGCCAAGTTTTCCACCTGCTTCATGAGTCCGTCCATTTCCTTAGGATTTTCTACATAGAAGCGCGCTGCACTGACTTGAGGTTCACTATTTCCTAAAAGAGTTTGGCTACTTTCATAGTCTGTAAATACTTGGTTTTCACTGAAGTCAGAGGACAAGCCTGTGAATTTCTCTTGTTTTTTACCAGAAAAGATGCCGACAATTTCAAACTCAACTGTTTGCCCTTTCCCAGCTTCGGATTGACCAGCATCCAAGCGAATCTTGTCATGAAGCGAAAGACCGTTCTTCTTAGCCAACTCTTCGTGAATAAGGATTTTCTTAGAATCTCCTTTTTGAAGGTGTCGCCCTTCTTTTAGATTGAAAGCCGAACTGGTGAAGGTGACATCCTTGGATGAATCCTCAAGAGCCATTAAGCTCACTAAATTCTTGTCCACAGCGGACAAATCATCACGTTCAACGCTCTGCTCACCACTCACCGCTTCCTTGTCTTTTAATTTTGCGACCGTCTCGAGTTCAGGAGAGACATTTTCCAGCCCCTTAATCTTGCTCACGGATGCTAGATTAGACAATTTGAAGGTCTGTCCATTTTCTATCTTTTTGATAGAAAACGAAGTATTGAGTGATTTGTAAAGATTGCTTTCTACTGTTTTGTTGGACTTCATCAGAGTCAAACAAGCTGAAATTCCGGCCAATAGGACCAATAAAATCAGAAATAAAATAAAACTTCTCAGTCGTTTTCTGCTGACATAAGCCCAAGCTCTTTGGATTGGATTCATTTGTCACCTCCATATTTGTAAGACTATTATAAAATCCAAATATGAAATGTTTATGAAATCGAAAAATTTTTTTGAAAAAAACAAAAAAGCTAACGAACGCTAACTTTTCTCCTATAGAATGCATTTTACCAATCAAAAATATACTCCATTTTATAAATGCTGGAACCGTCTTTCAGCTTAGCATTTTCCATTTCCTAAGTTCTTCATTTTCTGACTTGTGTCTGAGAAAATTCTTGATAGAATGAAATGGAAAACTCAGTTTAAATGTTCTGATACAATGACTGTTCTTGATGCCAATATTTTTCGAGATACGAAACGTAGCCTCTAGTCTTCTTTGTAAAAACAAAAAGAGCTAGCCAAAGCTAACTCTTACCCTATGCGGAGAGAGGGACTTGAACCCTCACGACCTAAAGCGGTCACAGGATCCTTAGTCCTGCGCGTCTGCCAATTCCGCCATCCCCGCGTCGATTACTTTACTAGTATATCAACTTTCAAAATCTTTGTCAACACTTTTTTCAGATTTTTTTCATTTTTCCAAGGGAATCATTCTTTCATTTCAGACAGATTTTCATCTAGCAATTTGGCTCCCAGAGTATTCTTAAAATGACCAAGAGCAAACTGATGATTTTCTGGCCAAATAGAGGCAACTGCAGGCTTGACAATCTCGATTTGATAACCTAAATTATAGGCATCAATAGCCGTATGAAGAACACAAATATCCGTCAAAACACCTGTTAAGATAACAGTATCAACCCGACGTTCCCGCAAACGGATATCTAAGTCCGTTCCTGAAAATGCTGAATAGTGACGCTTGTCCATCCAAAAGACACGACTATCCGCCTCATGCTCAGCATAAAAATCAGCTAGGGGGCCATAAAGGTTACGCCCACTAGTTCCGATGATGTTGTGCGGTGGAAAAAGCTTGCTTTCTGGGTGGAATGTATCCTTCTCCTCATGAGCATCAATGGTAAAAAAGACATAGTCCCCACGCTCAAAAGCTAATCTGGTTACCTGATCAATGGCTTTTGATATTGCTTGAGCAGGTGCTCCAGCAGTTAGCTTTCCATGGTCTGCTACGAAATCCTCTGTATAGTCAATCGAGATTAAAGCCTTTGTCATTAGTAGTCCCTCTTTTTCACTTCCTCAAAAATATCACCAATTAGAACTTTGAGATAAGTCCCCTTCATTCCTAATGAACGACTCTCAATAATTCCCGCCGACTCCAATTTACGAAGCGCATTGACAATCACTGAGCGCGTAATGCCAATACGATCTGCAATAACTGATGCAGTCAGCTGCCCTTCATTTCCATCCAACTCAGCTAAAATAGCTGATACGGCACGAAGTTCTGAATAGGAAAGGGTATTAACCGCCATGGTAACAGCAGTACGACGGCGAATATTTTTCTCATCCTCTTCACGTTGGAAGTTCAGCAGTTGAATCCCTACCACCGTGCTCGCAATCTCAACAAGAATCAAATCTTCATCTTCAAATTTCTTATCATTGCGCCAAATGATCAACGAACCTAGGCGAATCCCTGATACATGAATCGGAGCAATGGTCGTCAAACCATCTGGAAAATCTGCACGGCTCTCTACAGGGAAAATGGTCAAATCATGTTCAACAGGAAGGTTGGCTTCCGTATCATAGATCATGTTTGCACCTTGAATATAATCATCTGGAAAAATCTTAGTTTGAAAAAACTGCTCTACACGATCTGTATTCGTTTTATAACGCATGAAGTAGCCTAAAAGGCGTCCCTTGCTATTCACAATACAAGCGTTACAATCAATAATATCTGCCAACTGGCGTGTAATCGCATTGTAAGGAAGTTCATCTTGAAGTTGCTCCTCTGAGCGTTTCAAAATAGAAGTAATTTTTCTTGTTTTTTCTAATAAGTGTGCCATTTTTTACCTCGCATTTAATCGCTACCATTATAACATAAAGAGCGTGAATTTTCAATTATTATCTGAAAATTGCTTATTTAATTGCAATTTTGAACAGCAAAAATATTTTAGAAAAAAGCGATTTTTTTATTGACATCCTATTTTATTTTTGATATTATAATATTATAAGAAGATGACATGATAAATCCCTTTCCGTTTCACCTATCCTTTACTATCACCATCTTCTTTTACTATCGGTCTCCTTATATATAAAAGCGATTCACACTGTGAATCGCTTTTTTCTATTTGTCTCCTTTGTTACGAATAACAAAGCCGGTTTTCTTTTCGCTTGAAGTGTTGTGAGGTTTTTTATTGTCTTTATTACGATAACGTCTGTCTTTATCAAAACGATCGTTCCCGCGACTGCCTTTCTTGAAGTCATCACGGCGACCATTGCCGCGGCGATCACGGTCTCGACGGTCGTCCCCACGACGGCCTCCACGACCTCCCTTACCTTTGCCACCGAATCCATTACCTGATGGTTTAAATGGCAGTGGTTTTTCACGCGCAATCTCCACTTCAGGAAGGCTGTCTGGATCTTGGACAGTCAGACTCAAGATATACATAGCCAATTCTTCTGGACTAAATTCTGCAGCCAATTTACGAGCATCTTTAGCAAATTTTTCAAAGTTCCCACGAATGGCTTCGTCTGCGAAGTCTCGTTCGATTTTCTTGAGCGCTACTTGTTTCTTAGCTTGGAAGGCTTCTTCTGCTGTTGCTGGTTTCAAGCCTTTCATGCGTTTCTTAGTCAAGTTTTCGATGATTTGAAGGTAACCCATTTCATTTGGTGCTACGAAAGTAATAGATTGACCTGACTTACCAGCACGACCTGTACGACCGATACGGTGAACGTAACTTTCAGGGTCTTGTGGAATATCGTAGTTGTAGACNTGGGTCACACCTGAGATATCCAAACCACGTGCTGCCACGTCTGTCGCAACTAGAACATCAAGATTCCCATTTTTAAAATCACGAAGGACACGAAGACGTTTATTTTGGTCTAAGTCACCATGAATTCCTTCTGCACGGAAGCCACGAATTTTAAGTCCACGAGTCAATTCATCTACACGGCGTTTGGTACGACCAAATACGATAGCAAGCTCTGGTTGTTCCACATCCATAAGACGTGTCATGGTATCAAATTTCTCTTGTTCCTTGACACGGATATAGTACTGATCCACCAATTCTGTTGTCAATTCCTTGGCAGCAATCTTGACATGCTCAGGGTCCTTCATAAACTGAACACCGATACGTTTGATAGCATCTGGCATCGTTGCTGAAAAGAGCAAGGTTTGACGATTTTCAGGGACACGGGAAATGATGGCTTCAATGTCTTCAAGGAAGCCCATGTTGAGCATTTCGTCCGCTTCATCCAGAATGAGGGTTTCAATATCGTGCAATTTCAAGGCCTTGCGTTTAATCAAGTCCAAGAGACGGCCTGGTGTTCCTACCACGATGTGGGCACCAGATTTAAGTGCCTTGATTTGTTTTTCAATGCTGGAACCACCGTAAACTGAGCGAACTTTCACCCCCTTACTACGGCCAAAGCGGAACAATTCCTCTTGGCTTTGAACAGCAAGTTCACGAGTTGGAGCGATAACCAAGGCTTGGATGGTCGCTTCTTCTGTACGGATTTTTTCAAGAGTTGGCAAGCCAAAGGCTGCAGTTTTTCCTGTACCAGTCTGAGCTTGACCGATAACGTCTTTTCCTTCGAGAGCCAAGGGAATGGTCTGTTCTTGGATGGGACTTGCTTCTACAAATCCAGCTTTTTCAATCTCTGCTAGCAATTCAGCAGACAAGTCAAATTCATTAAATTTCACGTTATTCTTCTTTCTAAAGGTGGTGCGAAGCCACCCTATAGGGCTTTAGTTTATACTTTTCTTTTCATGATGTATTTTCTTAAAAAACGAGATACCGTGTTGCTTCTTTTCCACGAAAGAAANGTACGAGTTTCTTTGCAACCTATCTAGTATAACACAAGAGCGGGGCAAAAGATAGTCTAACCACTTGATTAAAACATGTAAACGATTTTCTAGCTGTAAAGTAGCCTGAAACTTGTTTATCAAAGGATTTGAAGGGACCATTTCAAACGTACTTCATTTCCCGTAGCAGATTTGTGCAAAAGTTTTTTTCTTGTGCTAGAATTAAATCAAATAGGAGGATTTAAAAATGTTAACATACGATTTAATTGTCATTGGATTTGGTAAAGCCGGTAAGACTTTGGCTGCTAAGATGAATGCGGCTGGAAAAAAAGTTGCTGTCATCGAGCGCAGTAAAGCGATGTATGGTGGTACTTGCATTAATATTGCTTGTATCCCAACCAAGACTATGATTGTAGCGGCTGAAAAGGGCTGGTCATTTGACGATACCATGAAAGAGCGTGGTGCGGTGACTGGTCGTCTTAACGCTAAAAATTATAAAATGTTGGCCGATAATGGCGTTGATGTCATTGATGCAGAGGCACATTTCGTGTCAAATAAGGTGATCGAGATCCAGGCTGGTGACGAAAAACAAGAAATGACTGCTGAAACAATCGTCATCAACACTGGCGCTGTTTCAAACGTCTTGCCAATTCCTGGACTTGCTACAAGTAAAAATGTCTTTGACTCAACAGGTATCCAAAACTTGGACAAATTGCCTGAAAAACTTGGAGTCCTTGGTGGTGGAAACATCGGTCTTGAATTTGCTGGACTCTACAACAAACTTGGTAGCAAAGTCACAGTCCTAGATGCCTTGGATACATTCCTTCCTCGTGCAGAACCTTCCATCGCAGCTCTTGCTAAACAATACATGGAAGAAGACGGTATTGAATTGCTTCAAAACATCCATACTACTGAAATCAAAAACGACGGTGATCAAGTCCTCGTCGTAACTGAAAAGGAAACTTACCGTTTCGATGCCCTTCTCTACGCAACTGGACGTAAACCGAATGTAGAACCACTTCAACTTGAAAATACAGATATTGAACTAACGGAGCGTGGTGCTATCAAGGTCGACAAACACTGCCAAACAAACGTTCCTGGTGTCTTTGCAGTTGGAGACGTCAATGGTGGACTTCAATTCACCTACATTTCACTTGATGACTTCCGTGTTGTCTACAGCTACCTTGCTGGAGATGGCAGCTACACACTTGAAGACCGTCTCAATGTACCAAACACCATGTTCATCACACCAGCTCTTTCTCAAGTTGGCTTGACGGAAAGCCAAGCAGCTGATTTGAAACTCCCTTACGCTGTTAAGGAAATCCCTGTTGCTACTATGCCTCGTGGTCACGTAAATGGAGACCTTCGCGGAGCCTTCAAAGCTGTTGTCAATACTGAAACAAAAGAGATTCTCGGTGCAACTATCTTCTCAGAAGGTTCTCAAGAAATCATCAACATCATCACTGTTGCTATGGACAACAAGATCCCTTACACTTACTTCACAAAACAAATCTTCACTCACCCAACCTTGGCTGAGAACTTGAATGACTTGTTTGCGATTTAAGTTGAAGTCTTATCTTATCTCACAGCCCTCTTTGGGCTGTTTTTGTTTCTGCGAAATCTCAAATCTATCTTTTCTCTCTTTTATGATATAATAGAAACATGAAATTAAAAACTACTTTGGGCCTCCTAGCTGGGCGTTCTTCTCACTTCATCTTGAGCCGTCTTGGCCGAGGAAGTACGCTCCCAGGAAAACTCGCCCTTCAATTCGATAAAGATATTTTACAAAACCTAGCTAAGAACTACGAGATTGTCGTGGTCACTGGAACCAACGGGAAAACCCTGACAACTGCCCTCACTGTCGGCATTTTAAAAGAGGTTTATGGTCGGGTTCTGACTAATCAAAGCGGTGCCAATATGATTACAGGGATTACGACAACCTTCTTGACGGCCAAATCCTCTAAAACTGGAAAAAATATTGCAGTCCTTGAAATTGACGAAGCCAGTCTTTCTCGTATCTGTGACTATATCCATCCTAGCCTTTTTGTCATCACTAATATCTTCCGTGACCAGATGGACCGCTATGGTGAGATTTACACGACTTATAAGATGATTTTGGATGCCATTCGTAAGGTGCCTACGGCTACTGTTCTCCTCAATGGTGACAGTCCACTTTTCTACAAGCCAGCTATTCCAAACCCAGTACAGTATTTTGGTTTTGACTTGGAAAAAGGGCCAGCCCAACTGGCTCACTACAATACCGAAGGGATTCTCTGTCCTGACTGCCAAGGCATCCTCAAATACGAGCACAATACCTACGCCAACTTGGGTGCCTATATCTGTGAAAATTGTGGCTGCAAACGTCCTGACTTGGACTACCGTCTGACAGACTTGGTTGAGTTGACCAACAATCGCTCCCGCTTTGTCATTGACGGACAAGAATACGGAATCCAAGTCGGTGGACTTTACAACATCTACAATGCCCTTGCTGCGGTTGCTATTGCCCGTTTCCTTGGCGCAGATTCGCAACGGATCAAGCAAGGATTTGACAAGAGCCGTGCTGTCTTTGGACGCCAGGAAACCTTCCATATCGGTGATAAGGAATGCACCCTTGTCTTGATTAAAAATCCAGTTGGTGCGACTCAAGCTATCGAAATGATCAAACTAGCTCCTTACCCATTTAGCCTATCTGTCCTCCTAAATGCCAACTATGCAGACGGAATTGACACTAGCTGGATCTGGGATGCTGACTTTGAACAAATCACTGACATGGACATTCCTGAAATCAACGCTGGCGGTGTTCGTCATTCTGAAATCGCACGTCGTTTACGAGTGACTGGTTACTCAGCTGATAAAATCACTGAGATAAGTAATCTGGAGCAAGTTCTCAAAACCATTGAGAAGCAAGACTGCAAGCATGCTTATATCCTGGCTACCTATACTGCCATGCTGGAATTCCGCGAACTGCTGGCTAGTCGTCAGATTGTTAGAAAGGAGATGAACTAATGGTTTATACTTCACTTTCCTCAAAAGCTGGCAACTACCCTTATCAGCTCAACATCGCCCACCTCTATGGGAACCTCATGAATACCTATGGAGACAATGGAAACATCCTTATGCTCAAGTATGTGGCTGAAAAGCTGGGGGCTCATGTAACGGTTGACATCGTTTCTCTCCATGATGACTTTGACGAAAATCACTACGATATCGCCTTTTTCGGTGGCGGTCAAGACTTTGAACAAAGTATTATCGCAGGAGACCTACCTGCTAAAAAAGAGAGCATTGACAACTACATTCAAAACGACGGTGTAGTTCTGGCTATCTGCGGTGGTTTCCAACTATTGGGGCAATATTATGTTGAAGCCTCAGGCAAGCGCATCCAAGGTCTAGGAGTCATGGGTCACTACACCCTCAACCAGACCAATAACCGCTTTATCGGCGACATCAAGATTCACAATGACGAATTCGATGAAACCTACTATGGATTTGAAAATCATCAGGGCCGTACCTTCCTCTCAGATGACCAAAAACCACTGGGACAGGTAGTCTATGGAAATGGAAATAACGAAGAAAAGGTCGGCGAAGGGGTTCATTATAAGAATGTCTTTGGTTCTTACTTCCACGGGCCTATCCTCTCTCGTAATGCCAATCTAGCTTATCGCTTAGTCACTACTGCTCTCAAGAAAAAATACGGTCAGGACATCCAACTCCCTGCCTATGAGGATATTCTCAGTCAAGAAATCGCTGAAGAATACAGCGACGTGAAAAGCAAGGCTGACTTTTCTTAAACTAAGGAAAATTAGATAAAAGAACTCCACTATCTTGTCGGAGTTCTTTTTGCCTGTTCTTTTACCCTTCTCTCTTGCATTTTCTCTCTTTTTTTGCCAAAATAGAGAGGTAGAAAGAAGGTAGCATATGTCTAAATTACAACAAATCGTAACATATCTTGAATCAGAAAAACTAGACGTCGCTGTCGTATCTGACCCCGTCACTATTAATTACCTCACTGGTTTTTACAGTGATCCCCATGAACGCCAAATGTTCCTCTTTGTCCTAGCGGACCGGGAACCTCTCCTTTTTGTCCCAGCCCTTGAAGTGGAGCGTGCAAGCAGCACTGTTTCTTTCCCAGTAGTGGGCTATGTGGATTCTGAAAATCCATGGCAAAAAATCAAAAATGCCTTGCCACAGCACGACTTCAAACGTGTCGCTGTTGAGTTTGACAATCTCATCTTGACAAAATACCATGGTTTGAAAACAGTTTTTGAAACTGCTGAGTTTGAAAACCTCACTCCTCGCATCCAACGCATGCGCCTCATCAAATCAACTGATGAAGTGCAAAAAATGATGGTTGCAGGGCTCTATGCTGATAAGGCTGTAAAAGTTGGTTTTGACAATATCTCTCTTGATAAAACAGAGACAGATATCATTGCCCAAATCGACTTCGCCTTAAAACGTGAAGGCTATGAAATGAGTTTTGATACCATGGTATTGACTGGTGATAATGCTGCAAATCCACACGGAATTCCTGGTGCAAACAAGGTCGAAAAAGACGCCCTTCTCCTCTTTGACCTGGGTGTTATGGTCAATGGCTACGCATCAGATATGACTCGTACAGTCGCTGTCGGCAAACCAGACCAATTCAAGAAAGATATTTACAACTTGACCCTTGAAGCCCAACAAGCTGCTCTTGACTTTATCAAACCTGGTGTGACTGCTCATGAAGTAGACCGCGCTGCCCGTGAAGTCATCGAAAAAGCTGGTTACGGTGAGTACTTTAACCACCGTCTCGGTCACGGTATCGGTATGGATGTCCACGAATTCCCATCTATCATGGAAGGAAATGACATGGTCATTGAAGAAGGCATGTGCTTCTCTGTTGAACCAGGTATCTATATCCCTGGTAAAGTCGGCGTTCGTATCGAAGACTGTGGTGTTGTTACCAAGGATGGCTTTGACCTCTTTACAAGCACCAGCAAAGACTTGCTTTATTTTGATTAATATTCATCTAATACTCAATGAAAATCAAAGAACAAACTAGGAAACTAGCCGCAGGCTGTACTTGAGTACGGCAAGGCGACGTTGACGCGGTTTAAATTTGATTTTCGAAGAGTATAAAATCTTCCCACAATAAAACGCATAGTATCAAGGTTTTTCAACACTTGATATTATGCGTTTTTCTGATTTTTAGAACTTTTCTCCAGCCGCTTTACTTAATTTTCTTAATACTTTGACTAAGCACAAACCCTACAACCATTCCCACGATATTTTGCAGGAAGTTTGGTAGGATTTCTGGTAGGGCTGCTGCCCAGCCATTCATCAAAGTTGAACCCAAGGCGTAGCCTCCTACCATCGCAATAGTAGCTAAGATAAGGCCTAGCCATTGCCATCTTCCTTTAAATCCTGCGAAAAATCCCTGCAAGCCATGGTTGATCAAGCTAAAGAACATCCACTGTGGATAGCCTGATAAGAGGTCAATCAAGAAACCTGCTAGACCTCCGACTACAGCCCCTTCACGACTACCAAAGTAGAAGGCTGCAAAGAAGATACCCGCATCTAAGAGAGTTAGAATGCCTGTTGGTGTTGGAATCTTTAAGAAATAACCTAGAACCACAGAAAGGGCGGTTAAGAGGGATACAAGGGCGATTTTAGTTGTTTTGGTTTGCTTCATATTGTCTTACTCCATATTGATCTGCTTGTGCAATAGCACGGTAAACGAAAGCCTTAGAGCTTTCTACTGCTGGTAAAAGTTCATCCCCTTTAACCAAGTGACTGGCGATGCTTGAGGCAAAGGTACAACCTGCACCAGCATTTTGTCCTTGGATAACAGGATTTTCTAGGACAGTAAAACTTTGTCCATCATAAAAGACATCTACAGCCTTGGACTGACTAAGGCGATTGCCTCCCTTGATAATGACTGCTGGCGCTCCTAAATCATGCAATTTCTGCGCTGCAGCTTTCATATCTTCCAAAGTTTTGATTTCCTGACCCGCCAACAATTCTGCTTCAGGAAGATTTGGCGTAATCACACTGACATGAGGGAAAAAGAGAATCAACTCTTTACAGAGTTCACTGACAGCCACATCGTGCGTTTCCTTGCAGACCAAGACGGGATCCAATACAACAGGCACTCCTGGACGTTGCTTGATAAAGTTCAAGGCTTTCTCAGCCACACTGACAGTAGGAAGAAGACCAATCTTAATCCCTGCAAATTCCACATCACGCAAGCTATCCAATTCATGTTGAAAAATGGCATCGTCAGTTGGAAAGACTTCAAAGCCCTTTTCAGTCAAGGCTGTCAAACAAGTCACTGCTACAAAGCTATGCAAGCCGTTCAAGGTATAGGTAGCCAAATCAGCTGACAAACCACCACCACTAAAAATATCATTTCCAGAAAGTGCTAAAATACGATTATTCTTCATAACGAATCTCCTTTAAATACAAGCCATTTGGTGCCGCAGTGGGACCTGCAAGCTGTCTGTCTTTTTTCTCCAAGATCAGGTCAATCTGCTCAACTGGCATACGGTTGTTGCCGATCTTGAGAAGTGTCCCTACCATATTGCGAATCTGTTTGTAAAGAAAACCATTTCCAGCAAAGGTAAAGGTCAAAAACTGCCCTGTCTCATCTACTGTTAAACTCGCTTCTGTGATGGTGCGAACCTTGTACTCTACACTGGTTCCAGATGCTGTAAAACCGGTGAAATCATGGGTTCCCTCTAGCTTTTTGATTGCCATCTGCATCCGCTCCACATCAAGCGGATAGGGAAAGTGAGTAGCGTAGTGACGACGCATAGGATTTTTGGGGCGCCCTCTATCCACGATAAACTCATAAGTCTTGCTATGTTTTGCATAACGACAATGAAAATCATCCGCCACAATCTCAATCGAAATCACATCAATATCTTCTGGAGACTGGGTATCCAGAGCAAAACGGAGTTTTTCCTCATCCATCTGATAGGGCAGGTCAAAATGAATAACCTGTCCTAGAGCATGAACCCCACTATCAGTCCTACCAGCACCGTGAACAGTGATGGCTTGCCCCTTATTGAGTCTCGTTAACGTTTTTTCAATTTCCTCTTGAACGCTCCGCGCATGAGGCTGGCGCTGAAAACCAGCAAAGGCATACCCGTCATAGGAAATGATTGCTTTATATCTTGTCATAACTTCTATTTTATCAGGAAATAAAAGTGTAAACAAGTTTAAAAACCAATAATTGTCTGGGTACAAAATTTCCGAAAAGAAAACTTAGGAAATTAATCCTAAGCTCTCTTTTGAAGTGCGTACATAACAAAGATAGAAGTGACAATCAACCAGCAGCCTAGAATGGCGAAGACCAACATACCGTTTTGAGTCACCAAGCCAATCGCCCCAAGAATGAAAGGTGTGGTAAAGGCACCAAAGCTACATCCTAACACTGCGAAGGAAGTTGCCTGATTAAGGAGCTTGGCTGGAATTCTCTCCGATAAAATCTGAAAGACAGTGGTCAAGGCCACACTATAAGAAAAACCTGCCACAACACTTCCAATTACCATCACACCCAATGACGGAGACAAGGCAATCACAATTTGCCCCAATCCAAAGGCGATACCTGACCAAAGGAGCAATTTTTCTTTAAATAGAGAGATGAAGAAAGAAAAACTCACACCAGCCAAGATACCAATCAACTGCATGATACTTAAAACCAAGCTCGATAACTGGGCATCTCCTAGACCTCTTTCCACCATCAGACTAGGAATACGAATGGTGATAGCCGTATTGGTGCAGACAACAACTGCTGCTTCGACAGCCAATAGAAAAATTAATCCTTTCATCTTTCCTGTCAAACGAGTCGATTCGGTCTCTTTTTTCTTTGTTTCTTTCTTTTCTTTCCCATAAGGGACAAAGAGCAGATAAAGAATCAATACTAAAAATCCCGCACTGTAGGCCAAGAAGGTCACTGTCCATCCCAAGGATAAGAGTTGACCGACCACTAGAGTCAAAATCGATGCCCCGACAACTTCTGCTGATCCGCGAAGACCCAACATCTGGATCCGTGTCTTTCCATGATAGCGTTCACTGATGATGGAAATGGCCTTAGCATTGATCATCCCAACACCCAAGCCAAATAAAATCCGCATCGCAAAGACAAAGTTGTAATCCTGATACCAGAAAGGGGCTGTTCCACCGATAGAAAGGATGAGAAGTCCTAGACTAATCTGAAGACGCTCAGAAAACAGACGCTCCAAAAGCCCATTTAAAACCAGCATAATCATGATCCCAAAAGAAGGAAGACTGACCAGGAGCTCGATTTGTTCCTTAGGGTAGCCTTGATAGTAGTCAAACATGGCTGGCAGAGCACTTGAGATGGAAAAGGAGGTAATCAAAACGAGGGAGAGGGCCAAAATACTAGCCCGTTCTAAATATTGTTTCATGAATTTTCTTTCTATATATTTCTCACTGTTGATCCTTTTAAAAGGAAGATGGCAAGAAAAGAAGGAGCCCGATTGAACTAAAGACTCCGTCCTAACTTTCCTAATAGGAAGACTATTTTCGCTTGATTTGCTTGATCAGATAGAAGATGAAGCCTGCAACCATATACGCTGCAAAAATGATCAAACACCATTTGATGACCACATCCCAACCCTTGTTCACATTTAAAAAGAAATAAGGGAAGGGATTGTCCTTGGAATTCGGAATATTGAGTTTTAAGACCAGACCGTTAAACAAGGCAAAAATCATATAAACCAAGGGCAAGATGGTCCACAAGACTGGATCCCAGATCTTGTATTGACCCCGTTTATCAAAGAAGAGGGTGTCGGCTAAAAACCAGAGTGGAACGATATAGTGGCAAAGGAAATTTTCCACACGGTAAAAGTCTGTCGCGATCGGTGCAAGCATAAAATGGTAAATCACACAGGTAATCATGATACTCATGGTAACACCACCCTTGAGACGAAGCAAGGTCGGACTTTGCCAATTTTCACCTGAACGGCTCATCACACGGAGCAAGTAGCCCGTGAAAATCGTTACCAAAAGATTGGACAACACTGTGTAGTAAAGGAGCATACCAAAGCCACCGTGCTTGGTAATCTCCAAATAAACTCCTGTAAATGCCGCTAAAAACAAAAGCACACGACTATAAAAGATAAATTTATAATTTAGTTTCATGGCTAGATTTTCTTAACAAATTCTGACTTGAGTTTCATAGCCCCAAAACCATCAATCTTACAGTCGATGTTGTGGTCACCTTCTACGATACGGATATTTTTAACGCGAGTTCCTTGTTTCAAATCCTTTGGCGCACCTTTTACTTTCAAGTCTTTGATAAGGGTTACAGTATCACCGTCAGCCAATTTATTTCCATTGGCATCGATAGCAACAACACCTTCTTCTACTTCTGCAACTTCTGCAGGGTTCCACTCATAGGCGCACTCTGGGCAGACCAAGAGACTTCCGTCTTCGTAGACATATTCTGAATTACATTTTGGGCAATTTGGTAAGTTGTTCATAAGTCCTCCTAAAACTAACAATTATTCTTTAAAATTCATATGTTATTGAACAGCAACTATTATACCGTAAAATCCTACTTTTGACAATGTGTCCTAAGTCCAGCAGACAAAAAAATCATGCAACTGTTTACAGTTACATGACTTTTAAAAGATGATTGGTCATGGGCACTTATCAAGCGCCTCATGATAAAAGGGGTAGCAACTATATTTTACAAACCAGGAGCTTGTCCAAGTTCTGCTGCAAGCATCCAAACTGTTTTCTCAAGTTCAGCCTTAGCCCCAACAAAGATATCGTTTGTAACATCATCGCCTTCTTCATCTGTCACATCCAAAGCTTTTTGGAAAAGAGCGATGAGGTAGCGGTAAATCGCTAGAACACGTTCCAAGCTTTCTTCAACGTTACGGAATTCTCCTTCTTCTTCTTCGATTTCACTGTGTTGAAGGAATTCTGTCAAAGTTGAATAAGGTTTGCCACCAAGGGTGATAAAACGTTCACTGATTTCGTCAAGATAACCATCAAGGCTATCCATGTATTCATCCATTTTTGGATGCCATACGAGGAAACCACGACCACGCATATACCAGTGAACTTGGTGAAGGGCAATGTGAGCCACATACAAGTCCGCTACTGCTTGGTTCAATACTTCCTTTGTTTTTGCCAATGCTACTGGCGCTGTTTTAGATAATGTTGTTACGTCTTTTACTGCTTCTTTTTTCAATTCAACCATATTTTTTACCTCTTTTCATTTTTTTATAACTACTTCACAGTAGCTATAAAACAAGTATACCACTAGCAGAAAACGATAGCAAGGAAAGTGTACTATCTGAGAAAAGTTGCAATAGACTGATAATTTAAGAAAAATATACAGTCTTAAAAAAAGACAGTCTTAGAAGACTGTCTGAAATAACTTAGATTATTTTACAAAATCAAGCAATGCCAAGAAGCTTTCAGCTTCAAGTGACGCACCACCAACAAGGGCACCGTCAACGTCTGGGCAAGCCATGTATGAAGCAACGTTTTCAGGTTTAACAGAACCACCGTATTGAACACGAACTTTGTCCGCAACTTCTTGACCAAAGTCAGCTGCTACAACGTCACGAACAACTTTACACATTTTTTGTGCATCGTCTTGTGAAGCTGATTTACCAGTACCGATAGCCCAGATTGGCTCATAAGCGATAACTGTTGAAGCAACTTGTTCAGCTGTCAATCCAGCCAATGCAGCAGATACTTGAGCACCTACGAATTCAGCAGCTTTACCAGCTTCGTAAGTTTCAAGTGACTCACCACAACAGATGATTGGAAGCATACCGTTTGCAAAGATTGCTTTTGCTTTTTTGTTGATATCTTCGTCAGTTTCATGGAAGTAGTCACGACGTTCTGAGTGACCGATCACAACGTAGTCTGTACCGATTTCTTTCAAAACTTGTGGGCTAGTTTCACCAGTGAACGCACCTGCATTTTCAAAGTAGCAGNTTTGAGCAGCAACTTTAAGGTTTGAACCTTTAGCAGCAGCAAGAACAGCTGTCAAATCAACTGCAGGAGCTGCGATACCTGCTTCAACAAGGTCTGATGAAGGAAGTTTTGATGCAACGGCTTCAACGAATGCTTTTGCTTCTTCTGGATTTTTGTTCATTTTCCAGTTACCAGCGATAAATGGTTTACGTGACATTTCACATACCTCTTTTTTCATTTTATTCACTATCATTCTATCATATTTATAAGGAGCTTGCAAACCTTACTCTAATTTTCAAGATTTTTCAAGCGACTAATCTTGCCACAAATTCATAGCATCGAGGAAATCATCTGAAGCCTGAACTTGTTTGGGATTGTTCGCTTCTCGCTCTGCTCGTTTGGCCTCCACCTGGGCCACAGACTGAATGCCTTCATGGCGCCAGTTTCGTAGGATTGCCTGAATGTACTTCCAGTTTGGTTTGCCATTAAAAACCGCCTCTCGGAGAGCTTCCTTGATCAAATCCGCCTTGATTCCATCTTCTTTGACAGTCTTAGAAAGATCTTCGATTTCAAATGGTGTTAATAAGCGTCCCAATTCCTGCTGAAAAGTTTCAACCAGATCCTTCAATTGATTTTTGGGGTTTGGGGCAGTTGTAGCTGGAGTTTGGGTATCCAACAAGCTATCTAAGCGTTCAAAAGCCAGACGAGCATCAAAAATGAGCTCAATTTCACCATTTAGTTCAATGGTCCGATATTGTAGCAAACCATTTTCTGTCAAATTCGAAATGGATTGGTTGACATCTGCTACCTCTTTCCCAATGATTTCAGCAATCTGACTAGGCGAAATATCTCCTAAGGCTGTGGTATTTTGTAAACAGAAAAATTGCCAGACGAGAAAATCTTCGCTGGAAGGAAAGAGTTCCTTAAAATGCAAGAGCAGGGCACTTGGCAAAACCAAGTTCCCTGTTTTAAAAGCGTCAAAATATGTCATAATTCCTCTTATAAATATCCAAATGCAGCCGCATCATCCTCTACCTTTCTCCAGTCAAAAGGGGTTTCTTGATAAACTGCATAGTTTACCCAATTGCTAAAAAAGAGGGCAGCTGATGAAGACCAACAGAGACAAGGCGTCTCATTTACATCATCATTTTTAAAGTAGTTCTCTGGGATATGAGGATCGAGTCCCGCCTCACAATCACGAAAATACTCTCTTGCCAAAGTGTCACGATCGTACTCCAAATGACCAAAACTATAAATCTCACGCAGATCTCGACTAGCTAAGATAGAAACCCCAACCTCAGGACCTTCTGACAGAATCTCAAGATTGGTCTTATTTAAGATTTCTTCTTTCAAAATCTCAGTATGACGAGAATGAGGAGCTACATAGCGATCATCAAAACCTCTAAAAAGAAGGTGCCCCTCTTTTAAGGTATCCTGTGGGTAAATACCTGATAGCTTCCGATCCATCTGGTGCTTTTCAACGCCATAGCGAACATAAAGACCTGCTTGCGCTCCCCAACAGATATGCAGGGTTGAAAAAACATGCGTCTTGGACCATTCGATAACCTGCTTGAATTCCTCCCAGTAATCTACCTCTTCAAAAGGCAAATGCTCCACTGGTGCTCCCGTGATAATCATTCCATCAAAAAAGTCATCCTTGACCTCTGGAAAGGTCTTATAGAAGGTTTCCATATGTTCGGCTCGGGTTGTCTTGGAATGATGCGTTTCCATATATAAGAAATCAATATCTAATTGCAATGGTGTATTAGCCAAATGCCGCAAGAGTTGCGTTTCTGTCACCATCTTTTGGGGCATGAGATTTAAAATCAAAATCCTCAAGGGGCGAATATCCTGATGAGCGGCCCGTTGGTCGTCCATCACAAAGATATTTTCTGTCCTTAAAATCTCCACAGCTGGTAATTTTTTATCAAGTCGAATCGGCATAATACCCTCCTAACAGTTCTCTATTTCGGGAATGATCTTGTCTGTTTGAAAGTAAAAACCTCCAAATACTTCTTCCCTATATTATACTGTATGAAGATATAGTTTTCAATTATAGTTTTTCTCTAACTAGCTATAGTTAATTTATATAGCTGATGAAGAGAAAACAGCCCAAAGGACTGTTTTTTATTAATAATGCATAAGTACCTTGTAATCGTAATCTCCGATTTTTTCACGGCCCTTAAGCTCATCCAGTTCAATCAAGAAAGCACAACCAGCTACAATTCCACCAAGTCTTTCAATCATCTCAATTGTTGCCTTGACAGTTCCGCCTGTTGCTAAGAGATCATCTACGATGAGAACGCGTTGACCTGGCTTGATTGCATCAGCATGCATGGTCAAGGTATCAATACCATATTCTTTCTCATAGTCAGCAGAAATCACTTCACGTGGCAATTTTCCTGGTTTACGAACGGGTGCAAAGCCAATCCCCAACTCAAAAGCAACTGGGCAGCCAACAATAAATCCACGAGCCTCTGGTCCCACAATCATGTCGATTTTCTTATCAGTTGCATACTGAACAATTTCACGAACAGCGTAGCTATAAGCATTTCCATCTGCCATCAAAGGGCTGATATCACGGAAGGTGATGCCTTCCTTAGGATAATTTTCAATCGTTGCGATATAATCTTTTAAATTCATCTTTTTCTTTCTTTCAAAGTTTTTTACTCTCTATTATACCATATTTTCTGTGAAAGAAGAAGAGGAAACGCACTATTGCTACAAACCTGATCAATGAACTGATTTTTCTAAAAGGTCATACTCATAAAAAAGACGAGCACTTTCGTACTCGTCCTTTCTTTTATAAACTACTGATTAAAGTGAGTTTACGTCAACTTTGATACCAACACCTTGAGTAGTTGTGATAGTCAAGTTTGTTACATAAGTTCCTTTAGCTGTAGCTGGTTTTGATTTTTGGATTGTTTCGTTGAAAGCTTTGAAGTTTTCAACCAATTTTTCAGCTTCAAATGATACTTTACCGATGATTGCTTGAACGTTACCTGCACGGTCAGCACGGTAAGTAATTTTACCACCTTTAGACTCTTCAACTGCTTTAGCAACATCCATTGTTACAGTACCAGTTTTAGGGTTTGGCATCAAGTTACGTGGTCCAAGGACACGTCCAAGACGTCCAACAAGAGCCATCATGTCAGGTGTAGCGATAACTACGTCGAAGTCCAACCAACCGTCGTTGATTTTCGCAACAAGATCATCTTCACCAACAAAGTCTGCTCCAGCAGCTTTTGCTTCTTCAGCTTTTGCACCACGTGCGAAAACAAGAACGCGTGAAGTTTTACCAGTACCGTTTGGCAATACCATTGCGCCACGGATTTGTTGGTCAGCTTTTTTAACGTCGATGTTCAAGTTGTAAGCAACTTCTACAGTTGCGTCAAATTTTGCAAAGTTGGTTTCTTTTGCAAGTGCTACAGCTTCTTCTACACTGTATGCTTTTGTGCTGTCGATTTTCTCAAGAGCAGCACGAAGTTGTTTGCTTTTTTTAGCCATTTTCTATTCTCCTTGTAAGTGGTTCAATCGATTTTCATCTCCCACGTCACTCCTCGAAATGATGAAGTCTTGCGGGTTTTCAGTCTATTATTTTCCTTTTCCTACTTCGTTCAGTTCCTTTGCTGTACCTAAGTACAAGCCTCAGTCACTTGCCTAGTATGAAAAGCAACTAATAGACTGCTGTGAGATTTTCTACTGTGTTATTGATTAGTCAACAACAGTGAATCCCATAGAACGAGCAGTACCTTCGATCATACGCATTGCAGACTCAATGTTTGCTGCGTTCAAATCTGGCATCTTAGTTTCTGCAATTTCTTGTACTTGTGCACGAGTAACTGTAGCAACTTTAGTTTTGTTAGGTGTACCTGATCCTTTTTCAACACCTGCAGCTTTTTTCAAAAGAACAGCAGCTGGTGGTGTTTTTGTAACGAAAGTAAATGATTTGTCTTCGTATACTGAGATAACAACTGGAATGATCATACCAGCTTGGTCAGCTGTACGAGCGTTGAACTCTTTTGTGAATCCCATGATGTTGATACCAGCTTGACCAAGAGCAGGTCCAACTGGTGGAGCTGGTGTAGCTTTACCAGCAGGGATTTGCAATTTTACAAGTTTTTCGACTTTTTTAGCCATTTTTAAATCCTCCTTTGTGGTTTTGGCGGTAATTAAAGATTTTTACCTCCCACAAGTATGCTTTACACATACCCATCTATTATACACTATTTATCTAAAAATGCAAGAGAAAAATTTCTTTTTTAATCGACGTAATCTCCGCCTTCAAAGCCATAGTATTCTTCCAAACTAAGGCCACTTGCAGCAATTTCTTTGGCCTCTTTTCCGACGTAGCGAAGATGCCATTCTTCCGCCATATAGCCAGTCTCTTTTTCCTTGCCTTTGAGATAGCGAACAACAAAGCCATAGTCAGCCGCATGATCCAAGAGCCACTGAGCTGCTTTTTCTTCTGTTACCAATTCTCCATTAGTCCCAATCAAATCAAAAGCAAGACCTGTTTGGTGTTCACTGTATCCAGGGCGAGCTGAGTAGCGATCTGCTGCTTCCTTACCGTCTTGATTCACATAGTCTTGATAAAGTTTGGTTTGAGTTTCATAACTTCTAAAACCACTGTAATGATCGCTGATTGGGTAGCCAGCTGCTTGCATTGCTGCAATGAGTTTGACCAACTCTGCCTTAGCTGTTGGATTTTCGCCTGGATTATAGTCTTTTGACAAAGGATAGTGCTTATTAGCTACGACGATTTCATCGTATTTCCCTTGTATACTATAGTGATCTCCCTTATTGACAACTTCTGCCTTTTTCTGACTAGAAGCTTGAGATTTACTTCCTACAGTCCCTTCAGATTGGCTAGTTTGTTCCGTTTTTTGAGTATTTTCTTCATTTTTAGGTTGTTCTTGAGAACATGCTGCTAGGGTTACTGCTAGCAAACCAGATAAAACGATATATCTTTTTTTCATTTTTTACTTCCTCTCTTAGACCACGTGCTTCTCTAATTCATCGGATAAGGCTTTAATCATTTGTTCCAACTCATGGGATTTCACTTGGCAATCTTCTGCCGCCATTTCTTCCCAGGGCACCCACCAGACTGGACCACGGCCATTAAGTCCATGACCCCTCATATCACCTGATCGCCTTGGAAAGAGGTGCCAGTGGGCGTGGGCATCTCCATTTCCTAACAGTTCGATGTTCATCTTTTCAGCTTTAAACGCTTTGGCAACGGCTTCTTGGACCAAACTCATTTCCTCTAGAAAACGAAGTTTTACAGAAGTCTCCATATGGTGGAGTTCTGTGACATGCTCCTTTGCTAGAAATAAGGTATAGCCCTTAAAGTATTGATGGTCTCCAATAACAACATAGCCTGTTTCTAGTTCTTTTACAAAGTAGGGATTCTTCCCTGCCTTGATCCATTCAATTCTTTGACAAATCAAGCACATATTAGTCTACCAATGCACTCTTGAGATAAGCATCGACCATACGCTCAGTCGCCACGACCGAATCAATGTGTGTTCGTTCGTAAGAGTGACTTGACTCAATACCAGCTCCAAGGAGGGCATGCTTGACTTCTGCTCCTGAAGACATGGCTGCGGAAGCATCCGAACCGTAAAATGGATAGATGTCGAGCTTAAATGGAATATCTTGCTCTTTCGCCAAAGCTACCAAATGTTGACGGAAGTCATAGTGATAGGGACCTGAAGCGTCCTTGACACAGATAGATACTGTGTACTCATCCGTCTGCTGGTCATCGCCCATAGCTCCCATATCAACAGCTAGATATTCCACCACTTGAGTTGGAATATTGGAGTTGGCACCATGGCCCACCTCTTCGAAGACTGAAAAGGCAAAATGTGTCGTCATTGGCAAGTCAATTCCTTCTTCTTTATAAACTCGAAGGAGATTGAGTAAAATCGCTGCGCTGACTTTGTCATCCAAGTGACGTGACTTGATAAAACCAGTCTCTGTCACGACAGTTCGCGGGTCAAAACTGATAAAATCGCCGACCTCGATGCCCAAGGCGCGGGTTTCTTTTTCATTGGTTACTTTTGCATCCAAACGCACTTCCATATTGTCCTGCGTACGTTCAGCAGTTCCTGCATCTTTGTAGACATGGCAAGAAGTTTGGTGGATGAGGATGGTTCCAGATACCTTTTTACCTGTGCTAGCCACATGAACCGTACAGTTTTCCCCCTCAATCATGTTCCAAGGAAAACCACCGATACGATCTAATTTGAGACGACCATCCGGTTTGACAGCACGGACAATAGCACCCAGCGTATCCACATGGGCTGTCACATAGCGTTGTTGCTCATCATTTTGACCTTTAATGGTCACATTGACACCGCCCTTGGCTGTGCGAACAGGCTGGTAACCAAACTCTTCTAAAGTATGGACCAAGTAGTCTGAAATCTCACGAGTGAAACCCGTTGGTGATGCAATAGCGGTTAGTTCTTTGATATAGTTTATAGTCTGATTCATTTCTTCACCTCTTTCCTACCATTATAACATTTTTCTAGTCAGACTCCTTCTCAAAAGGAGAAAAACTATGTTTAGTTGCTTTCACTATAGATCCATGTTATAATACAAATACTTTGATTATGAAAGGAAAGTAAAAATATGAAATCATACTTTAAAGTATCACTAGCCCTTGTGGCTTCACTTGTCCTCCTACTCGGATGTTCCAAACAAGTATCAACACCTACTAACAGCAGTACCAAAGAAGACACAACAACTCAGTCAAGTGAGAGCAAACAAAGCAGCCAACAATCATCTGAAAAGAAAGATGAGACAGAAACTCACACATTTGTCCACAATAGCAAACCTGGGATTCATTCTACCTTGACTTATACTGTGAAGGGAGATGACGTTGTAAAACAAACTGTTCATAATGTACTTGACCCTGAAAAACTTAATAATACTGCGGAAGGTATTAAGGAAATTGTTGACGATACTTATAAAGGTTATGAAGGGGTCAAAGGGGTTACACAAAAAGTTGAAATTCAAGACGAAAAAGTTATCCAAAACATCGAGGTTGACATGACTGTCGCGAGTCTTGACGAATTGAAAAAAGCAATGCCAAACGAATATTCTGGTATTGGAAACCGTGTAAGCTTTGCTGCCTCGAAAAAAATGCTTAAAGAAGCTGGTTATACTGAACAAACCAACTAATGAGTCGTGCTCATACAAAAAATTCTTGGTCGATGACCAAGAATTTTTTTATTCCATCTCAAAAACGTCACTCTCTTGCTTGTTTGGTAGAACCAGTGAAAGCAAGATTCCGATAATAGCTGGCACTAGCCATGGAAGAGAGGCAGCTGCAAACGGAAGAGCATTGACGAGATTTGCTAGAAACTCAATCTTAAAAGAACTTCCAAGGACGCTTGCAAGAGCAATCGCTGTAACAAGCCCAATAGTTAACTGCATACCTGGTTTTGATAGGGCGATAAACTTATTAACAATCACAATCATCACAATGGCGATGGTGATTGGGTACAAGATTACCAGTACTGGAACTGAATACTTAATAATGGCATCAAGACCAAGGTTTGCAATAGCAAATCCAATCAAGGTAAAGGCAGTTGCATAGACCTTGTAGCTGATTTGTGGGAAACGTCCATTAAAGAACTCAGCTGTAGACACAATCAATCCAACTGTCGTTGTGAAGCAGGTTACAGTTACCATAACAGCAAGGAAGAGTTGAGCTGTTGAACCAAAGATTTCTTGAGTAGCTTGCGACAAGATATAAACACCTGGTGTTCCACCCTTCATCGCTTCTGCTGGTACCGGGAAGTGATTTCCAAGGAATCCTAAACCGATGTAAAGAGCGCTAAAGGCAAGGGCAACAACGATACCAACCACCCAAATAGTTGAAATGTATTCTTTCTTACTGGAAAATCCAAGTTGTTTCAAGGTTTGAACAGCAATCACACTGAAAGCAACTGAAGCAAGGGCGTCTAAGGTATTATACCCTTCTAGGAAACCTGTCCCAAAAGCAGAGGATTGATAGGCTTCTGAGGCTGCTTGAGGACTTGTTCCACCATACTTGAAGGCACCTAGTACAACCAAGATAACGATCAACAAGGCAAAGACTGGCGTTAAAACACGTCCGATTCGATCCAAGATTTTTGATGGATTAAGCGAAATCAAATAAGCCGCTGCAAAGTAAAGCACAGTAAAGACAATCAAGCCAAGACCTTTATTCGCATCTGATAAAAGGGGGCTAATCCCGACTTCGTAAGCTGTTGTGGCTGTACGTGGAATGGCAAAGAAGGGGCCAATTGATAGATAGAGGACTGCAAGATAAAGTGTCGCAAACCAAGGTGAGATTTTCTTAGAAATCTCGTAAATGTATCCTTTCGGGTTTAGTGTTCCAATAATAAGTGTCAAAACGGCGATACCGACGCCTGAAAAGACAAAACCTGCAATAGCAGGAAGAAAATGTTCTCCAGATAGGGCACCTAGAGAAGGCGGAAAAATCAAGTTCCCCGCACCAAAAAATATTCCAAACAGGAGCAAACCTGTTAGGGCACCTTTTTTAGCCATAAAGAATCTCCTTCATATTTCTAAAATACTGACCTAGTATATCACGAATAAGAGTATGAAAAAAGCATCACGAAGTAAATATTGAATGTTTTCAATATTTTTAAAAATAAGAATTATCTAAAAACAAAATTCTCCTACCTAGTCCACACCAAGTAGGAGAAATGCAAAATTTTAAAGATTTTCAAAGGCCGTCATTCCACCTTGAACATTGATGACCTTGTATCCATACTCCTCCAAGAACTGGCAAGCACGAGTTGACCTCATCCCAGATTTACAAATGACATAATGCAAGAGGTCCTTGTCCAACTGATCATAAGTATCAGCCAATTGACTAAGCGGTAAGTTGTGTGCACCTTCTAAATGAAGCGTCTCGAACTCTTCTACTTCTCTCACGTCTAAGACTGAAAGGGACTCTTTCTGGTAAAGCTGGTAAAATTCATCAAAGGCTATTTCTTTCATTCTTTTTCTCCTAATACTCTTCGAAAATGTCTTCAAACCACGTCAGCGTCGCCTTACCGTAGGTATGGTTACTGACTTCGTCAGTTCTATCCACAACCTCAAAACAGTGTTTTGAGCTGACTTCGTCAGTTTTATCTGCAACCTCAAAGCTGTACTTTGAGCAGCCTGCGGCTAGCTTCCTAGTTTGCTCTTTGATTTTCATTGACTATAAAATGGTTTTAATTCTTTTTTTCAAATCGGGCACTACTTCTGCCTCAAACCAAGGATTTTTAGCCATCCAGATTTGATTTCGTGGTGATGGGTGAACTAGAGGGAAAAATTCTGGTAGATAGTCTTTGTAGCGTTTTACCCGCTCTGTTACCTTGCCACTAACCTTCTCATGAAGATAATAGGCCTGGGCATATTGTCCAATCAAAAGGGTCAATTCAATATTTGGACATTCCTTGAGGAGTTGTGGGTGCCATTTTTCGGCAAAGCCTTTACGGGGTGGAAGGTCGCCTGATTTTCCATGTCCTGGGAAATAAAAGTCCATGGGAATAACTGCAAACAAGCCCGAATTGTAAAAGGTATCTTCATCTACACCTAGCCACTCACGCAGACGATCACCACTCTTATCCTTCCAATAAATCCCAGCTTCTTGCGTTTTAAACCCCGGAGCTTGACCGACAATATTGATGCGAGCAGTTTTTGGCGCCGCAAAGAGAGGTTCGATTCCGCGTTCTGTGTAGCTGGCATTCTGTGGATCATCCATAATAGCTTTCTTGATTCTTTCAATTTGAGACATCTGTTTTCCCTCCAAAAAGAAGTCTAAGCATAAAATCTCAGACTTCTATCGTTTTATTTGATCAATTCATAGATAGCTTCTGCATAGATTGCTGCTGCTCGGAAGAGATCGTCCAAGGCGATAAATTCGTTGGCTTGGTGCATGGTGTCAATTGAGTCTGGGAACATCGCACCATAGGCAACCCCACGTTCCAGCAAGCGGCCGAAGGTTCCACCACCGATGACTTGTTCGTGACCTTGAAGCCCAGTTTGTTTTTCATAAACATTCAACAAGGTTTGCACAAGTGGATCTTCCATCGGTACATAGTGAGGTGTATGACCGTGTTCAGAAAGACTAACAGAAGCAACTGGCAAGTTTTCAAGAACTGATTTGATTTGCTCTGGACTTGTTCCTTTTGGATAACGGAAGTTGAGGGCAATGGTATTATCAGTACTTGCTTCGTCAAAGCGGAAAACACCTGCATTCATAGAAAGGGCACCCATCTTTTCATCAACATGAGCAACCTTGAGATTTTCACCCTCATGGTCATTCAAGAGAATCTTACCAGCGATGTCAAGGTAGTCTTTGGCTGGTCCAGCAAAGTCAAATTGGCTGAGGAAGAGTGCTAGGTAAGTAGCTCCATTGACACCTGAAGCAGGCATAGCACCATGAGCTGATTTACCAATCACAGTCACCTTGTACTGACCGTTTTCTTCTTTGATTTCTCCTCTGAGTTTGTACTCTGCAACAAAGGCATCTAATTTAGCTTGCAAGTCAGCCAAGTCACCTGAAACGACTGCTGTTGCTGATTCAGGTACCATGTTTTCACGTAAACCACCTGTAAAACTGTGAAGACGGGCAGCGCCAGTATTTTCACCCGCAAAGTGAAGATATTCTGTGATGTTTCCTTTTTCACCGTTGATGATAGGGAACTCAGCATCTGGAGAGAAACCGAAGTCTGGTTTTGCTAGTCCTACATGTTCAAAGTAGTAATCCATGTCTGCCCAACCTGATTCTTCGTCTGTTCCGACGATGAAACGAACTTTTTTAGAAGTTGGAAGACCCAATTCCTTGATGATTTTCAAACCATAGTAACAAGCTGTTGTAGGCCCCTTGTCGTCCGAAGCTCCACGCGCATAGAGGCGACCGTCTTTGATAGTTGGTGTATAAGGGTCTGTATCCCAACCGCTACCAGCTGGTACCACGTCCATATGGGCAAAGATTCCGAGAACTTCTTCTCCTTCACCAAACTCAAAATGTCCTGCATAGTTATCAACATTTTGAGTTGGATAGCCATCACGATCTGCGATTTCAAGAAATTTTTCCAAGGCTTTTACTGGACCAGGTCCAAATGGATGATCAGCATCCGCCTTGCTGTCATCACGTTCTGAGTTGATTTCCAAAAGGCTAAACAAGTCAGCCAAGAGGTCTTCTTTGCGTTTTTCTACTTCTGATGTAAAATCAATTGCTGTCATCTTTTTCTTCCTTCTATCTTTTCTCGATGATTTCATCTACTGGCAAGCGGTAGCTTGGTTCCAATTTTTCGTCTGTGTAACCCACTGTAATCAAGAGTTCTGGGCGGAAACGGTCTTCGATGTCCAAAACTTCGTTGGCTTTTGATTTGTCAAATCCAAGAATAATGTTAGAACCGATTCCCTGGTCTGTCAGTGCCAGAACCAAATTCATGGCAACCAAACCCGCATTGAGGGCTAGATAGTCGCTGACTTGTTGTTCACTGTAACGGGCAAACTCGGCAGGCAAATTCTTCATAAAATATTGAAGTTGCTCTTCTGAGAAATTCTTTGCGCCGCCAACACGGGCAATCTTGCGGGCACGTTTGGCAAGATCTGTATCTGTAAACAAGGCAATGGTCACTGGTGCTGATGATACCTGCTCAAAGTTCGAACCATAAGCTAATTTTGCCAGTTCAGCATTTTTCTCACGAACAACCACAAACTTCCATGGCTGGCTATTGTGGGCACTTCGGGCTAAGGTTGCGATTTCGATAGCCGTACGCACATCTTTGGGATCTACCGGTTTATCAGTAAAATGCTTGGTCGCATGACGTTTTTTATTTAATTCAAGAAATTTCATAATCGATTTCCTTTTCTAATTCTACTGCTTCCATTCTACCATAATTTGAAAGAGCTTGCAGAGATTTTTCATAGGAAAAGCAAGAGCAAAACAAACTGCTCTGTGCAGTTTGTAGTCATTATTCTATTCACTCACTATAAAATTAGCAAATGGAATCATACTGAGATAGCTTCTCCGTTGTCACTTCTTCCAACTTTTTCTTTACCTGACCTTTTATGGCCGTATCCATCTGCGATTTTATTTTCCCAATAGCGACTTTTGTTTCCTCCGCACTTTCTCTCACTTTTTCTTTATAATCGGTTTGTAAAGAATTTTTTTCCTTTAGGATTACTGCCGCCATTGTATAGATTCTATTCCTCTCCATCATGAGATACATCTGACGTAAAGCAAATTCATATTCTTCATCTGTGTAATATTCATTTAATGGTGCGAGCATATGACCTCCTTAAATCTCCGATTGTCTGTTCTAACTCGTCTTGCTTTTTACGATAATCTCTGTCTAACACCTCTTCATGGTACTGCAATTCATCTTCTCTACGCCTACACGCAAACTGAGAATCCTCCATCAATTGTTGTAAACTCCTATAAAACTGTTCTCCATCTTGGTAACTATATTGTCCTTTTTGAAGAAAAGCAGTCATCTTACCAGCTTCGTCTTCTACGATTCGGGCAAAGCGGTCTCGACGTTCATAGAGTTCGTTGCGTTGATTCGTAAACGTTGCTTTCCGCTTTAGATACTCATCTTCCAAATCATAATACTCTTTTTCTTTTGCTTTTAACTTTTGGAAGACTAAATCCGACTGTTCCATTTTCTAAATTCTCCTGCCAATTCCTTATCTGTAGCCAGTNTATTCTCAATGACTTGGATAATCTGTTGGTTAAAGGTATCAAACTCTGTGGCTAGTTTTTCAGCCTTTTGATTCATTTGCTCAAAATCTTGCTCAACTGAACCGACAATCGTATCCTGAGTCACACCCGCAGACGCAAAAGTCGATAGAACTTCATCATAACTCAGGTATTGGAAACCACTAAAGTCAAGCTGATCCCATAGTTCTTGTGCTTTTGACACCACCTCCTCTTGAAGGTGCTTGATGTCGTCTGCACCAGCTCGAGCTGCATTAGCCATCCCTTCCCCTAGTGCCATCCCCTGCAAGCTATCCAAATATATCTCTTCCCTACTTGACAAGCCATCTGCCGAGAGGTAGCTTTTGATTTTTTGGTAGCGGTACATACCTGCTGTTGCTTCTGCTAGCGCTGTTACTTTGAGATTTGTGACACGTTTTCCATCCAAATCAACTAACTGACCATTCTCATCAAATCGCCACTGGGACAAGTTATGATATTCTAGCTTGTCCCCCCAGTTATCTTTTGAAGGATAGATGTAGGGATAAATGGCTGTTTGAGTCGTATTTCCCGTAATATTGCCAATAACATCATACTTATGACGGTAATTGCGAAATTGTTCTGGATGTTCTTGCATGTACTTAATTTCTTCTTTCGAAATCAAGTTATGAATATCTGGCCCATTATACCCAACATTGGCATAACCTCGCTTTAAAGCAACATACATAGCCAGAGACTCTCCAAGCGAATGCCCCGCAGTTGTGATTTTAGCAGAGGGATAAGTTTTTTCGATTTCTTCCGCAAAACTCAGAGCCGTTTGGAATTGAGATTTTCTAAATGTCTTTGTTTTCGAATCCGACAACATCCGTCTATCACCAAATCCTATTGATTGGATATCTGTTTGGATGTCAAGTTGATCGTCTTTATTCGTGCCAGCATAAGCAATCACTACATGGCTATCATCCACATTCCCATTTTTATCCACAGGAGCAACCGCCATCGCCTGCATACCGTTGGAGGTGTTGTCTTTTGCACTAAGAACTCGAAATTCACCTAGTCGTGTATCATTATCACTAAAATTATATGTTTTGTTTTCTTCTATATGGTATTCACAATCAGTTTTATTTTTATCCACCCAGTATGACTTATCAACTAGCCATCTA